>JAOTSC010000001.1 GCA_030247525.1 bacterium
AGAACAATTTCCTTGTATGGCGCAGTGACGTTTAGTCCTGTAAAACCTTCCTGAAAGCAACGCTCGAGCATATCCGCAAGTTGTACGCGTTCTATATCAAACACTTCATACTCACCTTGCATACCGTAATGCGTAAGCGCTGCCTGATGTAATTTTTGCGAAAGCGAATGTGCAATGTTCTCGCCAAGCAAACCGAGTTTCATCTTACCGCTCCTGTCAACGCTTGGAGTTCTGAAAAAAATGTCGGGTAGGATATTGCGGCACACTCTGCGCCAAGCAACGTTGTTTCACCGGAAGCGCATAACCCGGCAATAGCGAAACTCAAGGCGATACGATGATCCATTTGACAATCGATTACCGCGCCTCGCAACCGCTTCACGGACGCGAATGCGAAACCGTCGGCGAACAACTCACAATCGACTCCCATTGCGCGAAGCCCATTCACTGTAGCGATTATCCGGTCGGACTCTTTATTTCGCAACTCGTTAGCGCCACGGACAGAGAATGCTCCGCCCGATGCCGCCGCGAGAACCGCTAACAAAGGAATTTCATCAATAACTGCCGCAACCGTAGTCTCATCAATCATAAAGGAAAGCGCACCCGCGGATTTACAGCGAAGCGTTCCCATCGGTTCGTTGCCTGAATTATTGGTTTTCGTAATTTCGATTGCTGCGCTTTGTTGTTGGATCTGTTCGATGAATCCAGTTCGAGTTGGATTTACCCCAACTGCATCGATGAACAGTTCGGAATTGTCTAACAATAGCGCTGCCGCAATCCAATACGCCGCGCTGGATACGTCGCCTGGTATCGTATCCGCAGGAATATCGAACTCACAATTTTTATCGATTTGCCATTCGATAGCTTCACCGACCTTATACGGCTGTAATCCGAGCAACCGTTCGGTGTGATCGCGCGTCGAGGTTGTTTCCACGACAATCGTTTCTCCAGTGGCAAACAATCCTGCCGCCAGCACCGCGGATTTTACCTGTGCGCTGGCGATAGTAGGGGTGTAGAGTATACCATGTAACTGAGCTGGTTGGACATTAATCGGCAAGCATCCATTCGTAGAATGGATCGCAGCACCCATCTCACGCAATGGTTTCGCGACGCGATCCATCGGACGCAGCGATAGCGATGCATCGCCCACGAGGGTTGCCTCGCATCCTTGCCCCGCGACAAGACCCATAAGCAGACGCATCGTTGTACCGGAATTTCCACAGTCGACATCCGAAAGTGGCGATTGCCAATCCTGCAAACCCCTTATCGTAACAAGTTGTTGGGAGGGCGACATTGCTGTTCGCGTAACCGTGCAACCAAATTGCTCGATTGCTCGAAGCGATTGGAATACATCCGCGCCACATCGATCAAGTAATATTGTCGAAATTTTTGGAAGGATACCGGAAAAGAGAATGCGACGATGGGAAATCGATTTATCGGAAGGGACAGTTACTCTTGCTCGCAGCGGTTTTTGCGGCGCTGCGATTCGCACGTTCATCGCTCGAACCGTCGATTCACCGCTGAAGCGAGGATCGCAATTTTATCTGATAACTCGAAGAGTTGTTCGGGGTATAGCGATTGGTCACCATCGGATAAGGCAACTTTCGGATCGGGGTGAAACTCGACGATGAGTCCATCAGCGCCGGCGGCGATGGCGGCTTGCGCTACGGGCAGCACCAAAGAACGGTCGCCGGTAGCATGACTGGGATCGGCAATAATCGGCAGTCTACTAATTTGTTTAATTTTGGGAATAATCGTTAAATCGAACGTACTGCGCGAGAAGTCGTCAAAGGTGCGGATTCCGCGTTCGCATAAAACAATCTGGTCGTTTCCCTCGGCAAGGATGTACTCCGCGGCATTCAACAACTCAAACAGCGTCGATGACATCCCACGTTTTAACAACACCGGACGTTTACTCTTACCGGCGCGACGCAGCAAACTAAAATTCTGCATATTGCGCGAACCGATTTGCAGCATATCGGCGATAGGCTCGAGCAAATCGACATGTTCGGGATCCATCACTTCGGTAACAATCTTGAGCCCAAACTCATCGGCGGCATCACGCATCATTCGGATCGCTTCGTAACCGTACCCCTGAAACGAGTAGGGCGAAGTACGCGGCTTGTAACCACCGCCGCGCAAGAGTTTCGCGCCCGCTTGCTTTGCTAAATTCGCGCTGGCGCGGATTTGCGCTTCCGATTCGACGGCGCAGGGTCCCGCGATTAGAATAAGTTCAGAACCACCAAAAACGACATCGCCAACCCGTACGAGATGAGCTTCGCTTCCCTCGACTTTTAATACGCCGGGGGGTGCGAATTGTGGCTCAGTCGCACCGGGAAAACCGATGTTCTGATGTGCTGGGATGTGGGTTCCGATTGCCATTGTTTGTTCGTTACAGTCTTTCTATGATATACGTCAATATTTCTATGGTGTGACCAATAATTTCGCATATTCCGGTTGCGAGCGCAACTATTGCTCCAAGGTCCCGTTCTCATTAACGTTTAGCGACAACAGCGCCCGAATTGCCTGACGGTCAGGTTTACCGGTTGGCAATAAAGGTAACTCAGGTAACAGAAGCCAGCGTTTTGGTAACTTGTAGCGCGCCAGTTGCCTGCCGAGATAGTCCACCAACATCACTGAATCGACGCGATCACTGTGTTTCGGGACAACTACCGCCACAACCAACTCTCCCCACTCCTGGTCGGGAACACCTAACACCACAACCGAAGTCACTTCCGGATGTTTTAACAAACATAGCTCAATTTCATGAGGTGCGATGTTTTCGCCACCGCTGACAATTCGATCGCTGCGACGACTTACAATTGTCAAAGCATCGTCAGGATTTAAGTATCCGAAATCGCCGGTTTGAAACCATCCGTTTTGCATTGGTGATACGATGCCCGTCACGGTTTCGTAGCCATCGAACAACGCAGGGCTGGCAACCCAAACATCGCCAACTTCATTGATTGGCAAAGGAGTATGCGATTCGTCGCGGATCTCGATGCGAACTCCGGGCAGCGGAATACCGGCGGTGCTGCGGATTTCAGTTGTTGCGTGAAGCGGTACGGTTGTTATCTGCGAACCGGTTTCACTCATACCATACGTTGCAAGTATCCGGTGATCGCGCAACAGCAACTCTTCGGTTGCCATGCCACCACCGGCGAGCATAGATCGAAATTTATCGGGAAACCGATAATTGGGCATCGCTTGATAGAGGCGCTCGAGGGAAGTGGGTACCATTGCGGCGCGAGTAACGCCGGCTTGCTCGATGAACGACGTTATTGCGGTAGCATCACGAAGTTGCTCCAGCTCCGGCAAGACAATCGAACAACCGCAGCTCATTTGCTTGAACAGTGTACTAATGCCGCCGATATGAAACAGCGGTAACGTGAGCAACCAACGATCCTCGGCAAGTAGTTGCAGATGCTCGACCGATATCTGTGCATGGCTAACCAACGCGTTCCACGACAGTGCAACCCGTTTCGGTTCACCACTGCTCCCGGATGTATACAGGAGTAATGCTAGTTTGGCGGGAGAGAAATCCAGAAGTGTATTATGCGCAGAATTCTCTTCTACCAGTTGCGTTACAGGTACTTTGTTAGGATGATTGACACGATGATTATTTGCAGCATCGACGAGTAATAGATCCAATCGAGCAGCATCGATTTCCCGTTGCAACTGTTCGTCTCGCCAATTTAGCGGCAGTGGTATGAGCGTGTTTCCCGACGCCCATACTGCATGAGCGGCAAAAATACATTCCTTACTATTTGCCGCAAATACCGCGATACGATTTCCACCAGTCGAATCCAACAATTCCTGTAACGCATTGGCAACGCACTTCACTTTGTGATTGAGTGTGGAAAATGTGAGCTGTTCGCTCATACTTTGCAATGCAAGGGAATCTGAGAGTTTCTCTGCTGTGCTGGTTAAGGGATACACGCTAACGACTCCGAATCTGGGTAAGAATCTCCGGGGAAAGCGTCACTCCGATTCCCAGCGTGGATGGTATGTGAGCGGTGCCTTGCATGACCGGAATGGGATTCGAAACAATGTCGGATGTGAAACCACTTTGCGTCATAATCCCCATCGCGGTATCGCAATTTATTGCGGCTGCGATCTGTAAGTACATCGCATTGGCGACCGCCGAATCCATCGCCGACGACAAGACGATTTTTCCTCCGGCATTTCTGACCTTTCTGCAAAACTCGATAGTCTGATCGATAGAACCAATTACCATCGGTTTGATTACAAATACTGCACTGGGAAAGCGTTGCAGCCACCAGACTCGATCTTCCGCCGATGCGATCGACTCATCCAATGCAATCGGAAGCGGCGATGTTTGTAGTAATGCAAGCAGTTCTGTCTTTTGTTCGCGCGGGAGCGGTTGCTCGATATACTCGATGGGAAGTTTCTCTGTCTGACGAATGATTTCCATCGTCTCTGAAACACTCCATTGTTCATTCGCGTCGATGCGCAGTGACGAAAATTGTGTGCAAGAACAAATCGCTTTGAGTACGGTTAAGAATTGGAGAGAATCCGGCAGCGATTTGCATTTGATCGTGGAATACCCTTGTTGCATCGCATTCTCAGCCGCAGCAAGTAATGTTTGTTCGGTCGTCCCCGATAACAAAGCGGAAAGCGTAACAGAGTCACTCGCATGTGGGTTCAGCAATTTCGCGATCGGTTGGTTTCGTTCTTTCGCCACTGCATCAATTAATGCTGTTGATAAAGCAAATTGCACCGACGGAGAGTGCGGGAACCAGGTGGAAAATACGTCTCGAAGCTGAAAGACGCCATTCTCGACAAAGAATTCCGGTTGCTTCTCTGCAATGAATCCACGACACTGCGATAGTTCACGAATCACGAAATCATCGGAGTCGTTACCCCAACCCGCCAAGGAAGCCGCTTCTCCGATCCCGGTGAGACCGGAATCGAATACAAGTTCCAATAAGTACACGGTTCTGGTTTTTGCGATTCGAGACCCGATGCGGGTAGGTTTTCGGAAGGTTAGCTCATGCGCCATCCAGCGCAACGATTGGAGTTTCATCGGGTGAGCGCCAACGAAAACAGAATGCCAAAGAGTAGTTGCAATCGCGCTGTTTGCGCCAAGCATTTTAGAAATGAGTCTTTATCGGTGCGGGTGAGAATTAGTTTCATCGGCTCAATTGCTAATGGAAGCGAAGCAAAAATGAGTAGAATCGAGACGAAACTGGTTTTGTCTAACAGGAATAGTACAAGCACCGCGGCACTGTATGCAAAAAGTATCGTAAGGATATATTCGATTCGACCAAAGGTATAGCCAAATCGTGCCGGCAAAGTCCACTTTCCCGCCGCCCGGTCATTGGGAATATCGCGTGTATTGTTCACCACGAGCAACGAAGTTGCGAGCATACCCGAAGCGACGCCGGCAATCACCGCAACGTACGACCACTCCAACGTCAACAAATTGTAGGTTCCCGCTACTGCAACGATACCGAAAAACAAGATGACAAACAGCTCACTCATTCCCCGGTAAGCAATCGAATACGAGCCGGCAGTGTACCAGACACCGCACGCAACCGAAGTCAAACCGATTGCGACAATCCACCACCCGCCACGTAGCGCAAGCGGAACTCCCACCAGAATTGCGATGGCAAAGATTGTCCAAAATCCGATTTGAACGACCGTTGGTTTGAGAATGCCCGCTTGTGTTACTCGTGTTGGTCCAATTCGCATTTCGTTGTCGGTCCCTTTGCGAAAATCGTAATAGTCGTTCGCGACATTCGTTCCGATTTGAATGAGCAACGCTGCAATGAGAATCGGTAACACCCAAAGCGGCGCAAACTGCGGATGCGACGAAGCGAGCGCAAATCCGATGGCAACCGGAACGACCGATGCAATCAGGGTTTTCGGACGTGCCGCCAGCAACCAAGGGTATAGTTTCTCAAGCATTGGAGTTACGGCAATCGAGGAAATTTCTCGAAATCGGGCGTTCGTTTTTCGAGATAAGCTTTCTTTCCTTCTTGTCCCTCTTCGCTCATGTAATAAAGCATCGTCGTGTTGCCCGCGAGCTCTTGAATTCCCGCCTCGCCATCGGTGTCAGCATTAAAAGCGGATTTTAAACAGCGGAGCGCCATCGGAGAAAGCGCCAACATTTCACGGCACCATTGCACTGTGGTCGCTTCCAGTTCCCGGAGCGGTACGACTGTATTGACCAACCCCATCGCTAACGCTTCCTGCGCATTGTATTGGCGGCAGAGGAACCAGATCTCTTTCGCTTTTTTATGACCGACGATGCGCGCCAAATAACCGGCGCCGAACCCGCCATCGAAACTACCAACTCGCGGTCCCGTCTGACCAAACCTGGCGTTCTCCGCAGCAATCGTTAAATCGCAAACGATGTGCAATACATGACCGCCGCCAATCGCATAACCGGCAACCATTGCTACCACTGGTTTTGGCAGACTGCGAATTTGTTTTTGTAAATCGAGTACGTTTAAGCGAGGAACGCCTTGTTGATCGACGTATCCTTGCTCACCGCGAATACGTTGATCGCCGCCGCTGCAAAACGCCAAATCGCCAGCTCCGGTAAGGATAGCTACTCCGACATGCGGATCTTCGCGAACATCGTAAAATGCGGATTGCAATTCCACCAAAGTCAACGGGCGAAATGCATTCCGCACTTCGGGACGATTGATGGTAATCTTAGCGATCCCTTCCGCTTTTTCGTAAACGATATCGGTATAGTTTCCACATTTCTCCCAATTCGGAATCGACATTTTGTTTCCTTTCCTCGAAAATCGGCTAACAAATTTAGCGGTTTGCATTCCCGGCAAAAAACGAAATCATGGTCGACAACAGCTCTACCGGCGCTTCCGTGAGCACATCATGTCCGCAATCGAAATATTTCACTTTCCACTGAGGAATCTTTGCAGCAAGCTGTTTCGTCAACTCGCTGTACTTATCATCGCGAGTACCTGCCACTAGCATCGCCGGGAAATTCACTTTGCACAATTCCGGAAGTACATCCGGTTGGTTACCCACCGAAAACAACCGAAGTGCTTGCGATAATTGTTGTGGGTCTTGTCGCAGCCATTGATTCCGCATTGCTTTTGTTTGCAGAGCGTTTACATTCTTACGCGAAGCGAGTAATGGCAACTTACTCCAATACTCAGCGAACCACTCCATTCCGTTTATACTAATGTTTTTCGCAAGCAGCTCATCGCTCTGCAATCGCTGCGCTCGTTCGATGGGATCGGCGATGCCGGTTGTACCGCTGATAAACATTGCACTGTGAATGTTTGCGGGATGCTGTGCCGCATAAACGTAGGCAAGCCGCGCGCCCATCGAATACCCAACAATCCGTAGCGGTTCGGATAACTCCGTTGTGAGAATTTCATACAATGAATCTGCCACTGCGGCAATCGTATCCGAAGTGTCCGAATCGATTTGCGAATAACGATGACCCAGTAAATCGGGAACCAACAGAAAATACGTTTCGCAAAGCTTACGGACGAACGGCAGCCATACGGAACCGGAGACGGCAAAACCGTGCAGCAATAACAGTGGCGGGTTTCGGGGATCGCCATACCGGGCAATGTGCCAACTATTCTTACGAGTACGAGATTTTTGGATATGTCGTTGACAAGCTGTTTCGAGAGTCGCTCTCGTCAAATTCTTATACTGCTGCGCGTTCTCTTCGCGCGGCGAACATACTTCCAATAGCCGCGGTTTCATCCAATCGATATCGGCAATTTCCGACAATTCACATCGATGGTAGGGAACGCCGAATGCCGCCGCCACTTTTTCAAAATCGGTTGTGTGCGGCGTGCCATGCGTTACTTCAAAACTCGACACCGCACGATGTTCAGTATTCTCAAATTCGGGAATCGTATAAGCAATGGGAAGATGATGAAAAATCCCACCGCCGTTATCGTTCAGCAGGAGAATCGTCAAGGGAACCTGTAATCGTGCTAGTAAACTCAGCGCGTTCAGATCGTGCAGCAACGCGAGATCGCCGGTTACCAATAACGTCGGTTGTTTAGTAGCATGAGCGATTCCAATTGCTGTCGAAAGCGTTCCATCGATGCCGTTAACGCCTTTGTTCGCAAAAACATGCTGCGGCTTCAAGGTGTCAAGAAAACGGTCGGCATAACGAATCGACATCGAATTCGCCAACACTACATTGGATTCAGTCGGTAGATTTTCGACAATACTTCGCATAGCTACGATGAACTGCGGTACAACAGAATTTGTCGCTTTGCTTTCGACAGCTTGCTTAACACGCTGTTCAATCGAGACGATATTGCGCGTTATTATATCAGGTGAACGTTGCGGCATTGCGGCAGTTAGTAACGTAAGAAGCACTACCGTATCTCCCTGCAGCGTTTGGGTGACGATATCGTCGGGATCGATCCGGTCGCGATGTTCTTGAATGCGAATCACCGATTTTGCGAATTTCATCCATGCGGCGATTGCCTTTGAGGTCGGATATTTACCTAACCAGATAACAGTATCGACGCCACAATTCTGTTGGCTGAGACATTGCGCAAGCAAATCGGGATAATTAAGTGCGGCAGTCGATGTGCGAACACCAGAGCATACATCGGCGAAAAGCGGCGTATTCGTTTGGAGCGCAAATTCGATAATCGCGTTTGTTGTTTCATCATTGCGGGCGGCATCGGGTCCTGCTACAATTGCAAACGAATGGGAATGCTGTAATGTCGTCCGGAGTTGACGGTTGATCCCTCGCTGTAAGGGCGATGTACTCACATCGCGTCTTTGAAAAAGCAACACTTTTCGAGCGATATCTTGTTGCGTTTTACTCCATTGCGCTTGCGTGATTTTCTTCTTGCCGGAAATTGGCTGCAATGGTTCATCGAATTGACAATTGATATGTACCGCACCGCCATCGCTGGCAATCGTCCGACGATAGGCATCGATTGCGAGAGTTATTATCTCCCGAGAACCTTGCCCGCTACTGACCGATGGTAACTGACTCGAGTGTACCGAAAACTTGCCGAAGATGTTCGACTGGGGAATGGTTTGTGGGGCTCCGCAATTTTGCAAATGGTCTGGTCGATCTGCTGTTAGAACAATCATCGGAACCTGCGACATGCGCGCTTCAACCACTGCCGGGAAGTGATTTGCGACGGCAGTACCGGAAGTGCAGATCAATACTGCTGGCACTCCGGTTACTTTTCCGATACCGAGTGCAACGAACGCCGCCGAGCGTTCATCGATATCGACAATGATTTCCAACCCTTTCGTATGCAGAGCGACATGCGCCAACGGTGTGCTGCGCGAACCGGGAGAAATAACGGCGGTGCGAACTCCGCACTTCACGATTGTCTCGAGTAGTATCGCAGCGCGAAGCCAGTTTTCGTTCGGCGGAATCAACGGACGCCGCCAAAAAGCAAGTTCCACATCGGCTGTAGTTTCAGTGTTGTCTCGTACCATTCGGAGCTGGCATTGGAACCGGCAACCACGCCAACCCCCGCATACAGCGCGGCGTAGGTCTCGTACAAGATTGCGCTACGAATTGCGACCGCAAACTCGGCATTTTCCCGGTCGACCCAACCGACTGGCCCGGCAAAATACAAACGACTGTGTGACTCGTACCTGGCAAGAAATGCCAGCGCGTCTTCTTTTGGATCGCCGCCGGTTGCTGGAGTGGGGTGCAACAAATGAAGAATCTCGTCGACAGAAATGTCGTTACGCAATTCACCTTGCAGTTCGGTGTACAAATGCTGAACGTGATTCGTTTTCTTGATCGTTGGATCGGGAACAACCGAACAACTCGAGCAGAGCTGCTGGAGATTCTGCGTCAAAGTTTCCACTACTATCCGTTGCTCTTCGCGATCTTTTTCACTGTTCAGCAACTCTTCTGCTAAAATTCGATCTTCGGCTTCGGTTGTTCCTCGTCGGCGGGTACCAGCTAACGCATCGACCGTTATTCGACCGTTCCGTATCGAAAAGAGCCTTTCTGGTGATGCTCCGATGAGTACTTCTGCACCTGCAGGAAAAAGGAATCGGTAGCAATGAGGCGAACGACGCCGCATCGTATCGAACAGCGATGAGAAGTGTAACGGGTTCGGCAACCGCCAGATTTCACGGCGGGAAAGTACCGCTTTCCGCAGTCTTCGCTCGGCAATTTCCGTTTGTAGATTGTGAATCAACCATTTCCAACGGTCGTAAGTTGCCGACAACTCAATCAAACTGGAAAATCCCGCATCGAACTCTTGCTCCGGTTTCTTTCCATCGATCCGATTCAGGTAGTGATCAATAATTGTTTGAGTGGATTGGTTATCGGTTTGGGATTGGATAACGAGTCCGATCCACTCGCTCCCAAGTTTTGTAATCGTGAGTTGGGGCATCACCCAAGCGGGCAATTCGTTCCATTTCCGGTGATCGAACGGTAATGCGCCAAAGCAGCGGGGTGTAACAGCAGTTTCAGGTAGCGATGCCAATGCTGTTTGGGCTTCGGCAGCGAAAAGAAATCGGGAAGTTTCGCCAAAGCAAACCCACTCCGTTTCATTCACTGCACTAACCCATCGGATAATCCCAGGGAAATTGGCAGTAAGAAAACGGTCGATTACATTGGGGGCAAGTTCGACGAGTGTCGATTTATAGCGTAGATTTTCCATCGAAGGAAGATAACAAGCCGGATTCGCGATACGAAACGTGATTCCATCGATCACAAACCCAATATGGCAAAAGTTCGAGAAGGCAGAGAGCAGGAGCAGGTCGGTGCGATGTTTGATCGCATCTCGTTTCGTTATGACCTGGCAAATCGGGTGCTTTCGTTTGGTATCGACCAGTTATGGAGAAACCGGGCAATCCGAAGCTTAGGGTCATTATCAGGTAAAACCTTACTCGATGTCGCTTCTGGTACCGGTGACATGCTGGAAATTGCCCATCGCCAATCCCGGGGAACCGCCCAACTCATCGCTTTAGACTATGCCAGAAACATGATGGTGTACGGTCGAAAGCGTCATCAAACGTTGCCAGTAGTATGGTTGCACGGATCCGCTGACACGCTGCCATTTCCCGACCAAACGGTCGATGCAGTCACAATTACCTTCGGAATTCGCAATGTAGCTGCCTATGAAACGGCACTCCGGGAATTCCACCGGGTTCTGAAACCGGGCGGGAAACTGGCGATTCTTGAATTTAGTATGCCGGAAAACATCCTTTGGCGGACGTTGTACGGTTTCTACTTCAACCGTATCCTCCCCATAGTTGGAGGAGGTCTTTCGGGTAATTTTGATGCATATCGCTATCTACCAGCTTCGGTACAGAAGTTTCCCTACGGTGCTGCGTTTAACAAATTACTTTACAATGCTGGGTTTTCTTCGATTCATAGCGAGACACTTACAGGAGGCATCGCTACCCTGTATACCGCTGATGTGAAGTAAGATCACATTTCTTTCCTTCAAAGTTTTCTTCATTTACCCGAATTTTTCGCAGTTTCTCGATTGTAGTATATTGTTCGATGACCCAAGTATGGGTTTCTCATTCTGAACTTCTATTAAACTGCCCGCGGTCGATACCGCGCCGACACACCGAAGGTTCTCCCATGAAAAGTATTCTCATCACCGGAGTTTGTGGACAGATTGGCACCGAACTCATCCGAAAACTCTGTAAAGAATTACCCACTGCGAAAATTCTTGCGACCGACATCAAGAATCCACCGGAATCGGTGCATTCGTTTGCCGACTTCCATTTGCTCGATGTCTGCAATTCCGCTGCGCTTGCAGAGTTCATTCGCAAGCATGAAGTCGATACTGTGTATCATCTTGCCGCTCTCTTATCAGCGACCGGCGAGCGAAATCCGGCATTAGCCTTTCAAGTAAACTTATCTGCCTTTTTTGACCTCTTGGAGGTTTCGCGAAATAATGGAGTCAAGCTTGTCGTGATGCCGAGCTCAATCGGTGCGTTTGGTCCCACCACCCCCCGCGACATGACCCCCAATTTAACGATCATGCGTCCAACCACCATGTACGGCATTACCAAGGTTACTGGCGAGCTGTTAATGGAATACTACTCGGCAAAGTTCGGACTCGATTGCCGCGGAATGCGTTTCCCCGGCATTATCAGCAGCGAAACCGAACCGGGTGGCGGAACAACGGATTACGCGGTTGACTTTTATTACAAAGCGGTCGAAGGAAAATCGGCAAACTGTTTCGTTAAAGAAGAAACTGTTCTTCCGTTTATGTATATGCCGGACGCAATTGATGTTTTGTGGGAGCTTGCCATCGCGGATGCCTCGAAACTCACGACCCGCACATACAATGTCACCGCGTTTAGTGCTTCGGCAAAAGAGTTTGAACAAGCAATCGCGGAGAAGATTCTCAACTTCAAAGTGACTTACGAACCCGATTACCGGCAGGCGATTGCCGACAGTTGGCCGAAGTCTCTTGACGATTCGCAAGCCCGCGCTGATTGGGGTTGGAATCCGAAGTTCGATCTCAGCAAAATGACAGTCGATATGATTCAGAATCTCCGTTTACGGCTAAAGCACTAATTCATTTTTAACGTATAAATGTTCATCGAGGATTTATGGCAACCTATGTGTTATCCCCCGAGTTGACTCGTTCGTTGGCGAAAAAGCCAACCGGTAAACTCAAAAATCTCTTGCAAGCGGCAACCCGGTTCGAGCATCGCGTCTGGGTATCTGCACTTTCATTAGCCGAAGCGGCACGACGCGGCACCGTAACCACCATGCTCCCGGAAATTGTCGGAATCGATCCAGTGACTCATGCTGAATGGGGCGAAGCCACCGGAACCGATGCGATTTGGCAAGCGACCGTTGTTACGGCGACTCGGATGAAAGCCGACGCCATCATCGTCAAAAGTGCTGAGAAGGAAGTGCCAACCAGTTCAGCTTTCCGTACTGTAACATTGGAAGAAGCATTAGCAGCGCCGCTTCCCGAAGGCGCGCCGATGCTCGACTTCAAAGCGCAACTGCCTTCGATTTATGCGCCAATCTTCAAGTCATTGAATGATACATTCGCCAACACCGCGTATGTTTGCGGTGCAAAAGTCAAAGCGTTTGAGACAAAATTCGCTGCGGCGTGTCACGCGAAGTATTGTTACGCTGTTTCATCAGGTACCGACGCTTTGCATTTAGCGTTGTTAGCAGTCGGCATTCAACCGGGTGATGAAGTCATCACCACTCCCTTCACATTTTTTGCTACGGTGGAAGCGATCATTCTGTCCGGGGCGAAAGTGGTGTTTGCGGATATCGATCCAAAGACATACACGATCGATCCGGCGGCATTGAAACGGGTCATAACACCACGAACGAAAGCGATAATCCCGATTCATCTCTATGGACAGGCTGCCGACATGCAGGCAATCATGGCGATTGCCGAGAAAGCTGGTATCCCCGTAATTGAAGATTGCGCACAAGCGCATCTGGCAACCGACCGTGGTAAAGTCGTCGGCGGGATCGGAAACATCGGTGCTTTTTCGTTCTATCCAACCAAAAACTTAGGCGCATGGGGCGAAGGCGGCGCCGTAACGACCAACAATCCGGAAATCGCCAACCGGTTGGAATGGATGCGAAACCACGGACAGCGCGAGAAGTACAAGCACGATCTGGTAGGTCATAACTACCGGATGGAAGAAGTACAAGGCGCTGTGCTGAACGAGAAAGTGAATCATCTTGAACACTGGACGGAACTTCGCGAAGCGGCAGCCAAACGGTATATGAAAGGTCTGAAGAATGTCGGTGATGTCGTTTTGCCCTTTGTAAAACGCGGCAATCGTCATGTTTGGCATCTCTTCACGATTCGTACGAAATATCGCGAAGAGTTGTCGGCTTTCCTTGCGCAAAAGAAAATAGGTTTTGCGATTCACTACCCGATACCCCTTCATTTGCAACCGGCATGGCAGGAGTACGGAATTGGCGAAGGAAGTTTCCCTGAAAGCGAAAAGGCAGGCAAAGAGGTCGTTTCGTTGCCGATGTATTCGGAGATACTTCCCGAACAACAGGATCACGTGATTGCAGCGATTCGCGAGTTCTTTGCCAATAAGTAACAAGTATGTTAGTACTTGGGAAAAGGGTGGGCATCGGCTC
This sequence comes from bacterium, assembly GCA_030247525.1. Taxonomy (NCBI): domain Bacteria; species bacterium. The sequence goes on from JAOTSC010000001.1 coordinate 14,060, forward strand.
ACCCTTTTTTGTGTCACTTGACTTTTCGAAGAAAGTTACGTATTATAATTCACAGTATGAACTATTATCAATCACCAACTGCGCTCACCCTCGATTCCGATCCGTTAGTACGGGTTGGTGAATCGTTTCATCATGTGATGCGGGAACTGGCGAGTTGCTGTCACGAAACAGACTTCCGAGTTGCCCGGAAAGTAGGTTTGAGCCGGATGGAAGCACGATTGTTGACGATGGTGAACGAAGTCGAGTCGTTATTGCCGAGTGAGGCGGCACGGGACATGAAATTGGTACGATCCCGAATAAGCTTACTGATCAATGGTTTACAGGACAAAGGATTAGTTTCTTCCAGCGAATCTAAACATGATCGACGCCAACGGTCACTGCGGATTACGGCAAAAGGGAAGCGTGCGGCAGAGTCAATGCGAGAAGCCGCCTCTTATCATCTGCGGGAATTGGTGCAATCGGTTCCGGCAAACAAACGACAATCGATGCTGGAGCATTTGGAGTTGCTATATCATTGTGCAACTGTTGTCAATGCTACGCAGGCGAGTATTGAAGATGAGATTGAATAATTAATTCACATTATGAAGGATAATAACAATGCCGATGTATGAATACCGATGTCTCGATTGCGAGCAAGAGTTTACCGAAATGAATACTTACACCCGCCGCGATGAACCGCAGGAGTGCCCAGATTGTGGCAGTACTAATTCAGAGCGGTTACTCAGTACACCCTCGCTATTGGGCGGATACAACAGTTACAGTTCAGGTAGTTCCTGTGGCGGTGGTGGCCGCTTCACTTGAGGCTGATAACGTAGCGATGCGGTGCATCGTTCCCAGTAAAAACGGATGGCTTCAGCCATCCGTTTTCTTTTTGTGATGTTCACTTCGATTACAATGTGCGTCTTATCCACAACATGGTGCGGTCGTCAGACGGGGGTTCTTCCCCTGCAAACGTATTCACTGCTTCTTCGATGGCAGTTATCCCAATTTCGGCATGAGCAGTCCGGTAACGCAACACTGTTTCACGCAAACGCTCTTCACCGAACGGCGTGCCGTCGGTAGCCATCGCTTCGGGAATGCCGTCAGAATATATTACTAAGCTTTCGCCGGGATTCAGAACCGCACGACCGCAAGTATATTCAGCATTTTGGAAAGCACCGATAACCATACCGCCGGTTTTCAATTGTTCAATTCCGGTCGCGGAAACCAGCAACGGGTAATCATGACCAGCGTTGACATAAAATATCTCGCCGGTTTTCCAATCGAGCCGCATGTAGAACATTGTGATAAACAATTCTGCCGATGTCGATTCGAAGATCATGTTGTTCAACCTCGCGAGCACAATCTCCGGTGCCGCTTCGGTGCTGCTCAGCATTCGCATCGATGCCTGCACATTCGACATTAATAGTGCTGCTGGAATTCCTTTTCCGGAAACATCTCCGAGTGACATACCGAAACAATTGTCAGACAGCCGGAAGTAATCGTAGAAGTCACCACCGACATCTTGTGCGAAATCACTTCGCGCGACAATCTCCCATCCGGGAAGGACAGGTGGCTCCTTTGGCAACAAATTGATTTGAATCGAACGGGCAATCTGCAGGTCGCGCTCCAACCGTTCCTTCGTGCGAATATCGCTCATCATCCGGGTGATTTCCGTCGCCATCAGGTTAAAAGAGAATGCGACTTCACCTAACTCATCGCGGGACTCGACCGGAATTCGATGGGATAATTCACCTCGTCGCAATGCCAACGTCCCCTCGATCAATTGATCGGCCCCCGACGCAATCAATTGCGAGATTTGGAATCCGACATTCACTGCTACGAGAATCACCAAAAGTAATACTATCGTTAGAACGCCTAAGAAATACAACAGTGCCGTATTAAACGGATTCCCGGCATCGTCGAACATCCGCAGCAATCCTGCAGCAGAGAGTTGGATGATGAGCATTGAACCACGATTCGTAGTAGTACCACGATCATTGCGCAATGTTGGAATCCATGACAGTCCAACTGTGAACAAGCGATCACGCCAGTGTGTACTCGAAGAATCGCGTACGGTTGCCAGTACTTTTTCGGAAACTGCCAGTGAAACATTCGTTTCGGTTTTGATTGTGATTGCTGTGGCGTTCTGGTTTTGCTCGGCGGGATTCGCATTATCGGCAGTTAGCGCATAAAGAGTAAGATCGGCCCCGGTCTTCGATTTACAGCGCTCTAACTCTTGATTGCTGAACGTACGAAGAGCAGCAACCACCAAATCGCTGCGTTGCGAAAGCGCTAATGAAAAATATTGCTTTCCATCGCTTATCAACGTCGTTAGCGTAGCGGGTATCGAATCGCGGAAGGATAGCGTCCGGAGAATCTCCGGTGCATTGCGCTTACTTCGTAAGGTAAACTTCTTTCTTACCGATGTACCGATTACCTCATTGCTGATTTCAATACTAAGTGGTGTAACCGATGCTTTACCGCTGCGAGTATTCAAAGTCAGTGTGGTAAGGGAATCGCCCGATCCGAATTGGTCGATGTCGACCGCATTCGCTAAGGTTAGTAGTTCTTCGGAAGCTTCCAACATCAATTTGCGGACGACATTGCTTTGATAACTTCCAATTAAAGTAATCGAGGAAGTAAAAACAATGATGAACAACAATCCAAACGGGAGAGCCGTTGTGAACAGAAACGATAAAATTAGCTTCGTACGTATGGGTGATTTGGTGCGCACGCTACGTATTATCGGAGTGGTCGCTAATCGCACCATCATGAGGACAGCGCTTAAGAACGAAACGATGGTAAGCAAGCGAAGTGTATTCTCGATTACGATGCCAAGAAACTGATACTGTCGTAGAGTAGGCAAGATGAAAACGTAAACAAGAAGCGGGATGCTGACACTGAATGCCAGTGCCGATAAAAAGAGTTTAAGTAAGCCGGTGTCTTTCTGTAACCAATCGATCTCGCCATACACCGCAATCAGAGCGATTGCGATGATTAGCTGCACAACAATCGAATGAGGAAGGAAATAACTTAGTGCGATGAGAAATACCGGTAACGCCCACCAGTATTGATCACGAATCCATTCGTACCTGGCATGAAGCAACAAGGCAATACTGCGAAATAGGACAAACAACACGATTGGCAAAACAACCGTCGGCCCGCCGGGGATTTTTGCGATTGGGAGTAAAGCCGACAAAAGCAACGGAATTAGCAAAAGGAGTAGTTGCCTACCGCGGGGTTGTTCGGTGATACGCATCCCGAACGCTGCACTGGCGCTTCCGACCAAAAGAATAACGCCGACGGCTTGTTGTGCCGGGAGTTGCTGCGCGATCGAAAGTAGAAAGTACAGAGCAAGCAAGATTGCACCGGTGAATGATACTACTCGCCGGTCAAGGTTGATCGCGGGCAGCAAACGCTGCAAACGACTGATTTTTTCTTGCACCATCGTTGAACCGTACTTTATCAAAGTTTAGAAACGAAAACTACTAAATAATATTGTATTTAAAAAGTCTTTGCGCTGTTGTGCACAATTTCTTCCGTCTCTATATTGGTGTCTAAGTGACAAGAAAAGTTACACAAAAACATTCATGAGCTACTTCTATCAAATAAACATACGCTCTACAATTTCTAAGAACAACCGACCTACGGACAAGAAATGAAATTTCAGCTTCAGAGAATCGTTGTTGTCCTGCTAATAATTCTTAGCTTCATTGCTATGGCTTCTTCTATATATTTCTTCATTCAATTTACGGAATATCGACGTCAAGAAGTAAACGGCGATAAGCGAAACATCGAAGTAACATCTTGGCTGTTAGAAAGAGCAGTCAACAGTATTGCAGTAAAAACGCAGGAGTGGTCGAAGCGGATTGAGCTCGATGATCTACCAAGCACCAACGGATTATCGGTCTTTGGTTTCGACAATGCCGAGGAGACCCACCATCAGCTAAACTTAAGTCAAATTGCAATCTTCGACCGTCAAGGAAACTTTTTAGTAAACAGTCACTTCGACTTCATTCGCGCAAAACTCACTTTAATCCCCAGTATTTCATCAGAATCTTTGGTTGTTTCAGGGATTCTACCAAGACCTGCCGACAGCAACCAGTTTCGGTTAGGATTCTACTCGACCCGAACCGAACCAATCTTTGTTTCGATCTATCCAATATTGAGTCGCACCGGCGATACCGATGGATATTTACTATTCGGCCGGATGATCGATCTCGCATATCGATGTAGAATATTCTCAGGTCTTGGTAAAGACGTCAACGACTTCATCAAAATCGATGGGCCACTCAGAGGATCGCTCCAGCCAAACGAATTGAAACGAGTTCTACCGCAATTAAGCCTGCAAAACAGATACCTAACGATCCATCGTGACTCTTATACATCGGAAGGTTATGCGATTCATCAGGATATCTTCGGTAAACCTACCTACCTCTTGAGGGTGAATTTCAACCGCGTAAATTACCCCGTACAATTGTATGCGCTTCTGCTTTTCGTTCTCTCGGCGATTTTATCGATTCTACTCTTTTTATTCGGGATATACCTTAAGAACCAGCTTCGATCCGAGCGCAGAATCAAGCAGTTAACCAGTTCAGTGAATTCGCAATTGGACTCTGCTATGCTTCGTTCAGACGACAAGGATCCACTAACACAACTTGCTGCCAGAATCGCGTGTTTACAGCAGCGGATGGGATCTGCAGAAGTTCAATCTGCAATGTCTGAGCAGAAAGTAGCGGATCTCTCAAAACAGTTAAAAGTAGTTCAGGACGAGAATACTCGGAATGTCCGTTTCAATATCGTGTATCGACTATTGGCTGGGGTTTCCCGAAACAAACCGATGGAAGAAATCTGCCAATTGGCTTTCGACGAAATTGAACGAGAGATAAAGCCAAAAGCCCAAGCGCTCCGGATTCTTAAATATGAAAGTGACTTTGTTCTTTCGATCAACCGTGGATTCTCGGACGAATACATCGCTCTGATGTCAAATGTCGACAAAAGTTTCATCTCCGACATACTGATGGAATCGAAGCATGTGTATCATATCGACGAACTTGACGATTCCTTCATTCAACAATCGTTGCGCAAAGAAGGTATTGGTACCGTTGCTGGATTTGCGATGATGGTCAACAATCAGATAGTCGGAGGTTACACAGTCGTTTTTTCCGGCCGGCGGGTTTTGACCGAAACCGAAGAACAACTTTGTGAAGCTGTCGCGGACACCCTTTCGATAGTGCTCCAGCACCATAATTCCGAATTAGAACGGCGATCCAGCGAAGAACGGCTTCAGTCATTGTTTCAAACCGCTCATGACGGTTACATCATGCTTGATGGTAACGGCGATGTTGCTGATGTAAACCCGGCCGCTTCACAAATCCTCGGTTATTCTTCAGAGGTGATTATTGGAAAGCCGGGGAAACATTTTCTTCCGATAGCGTTTTCCGTCGACTATGACAACTTCATAAAGAAAACTGTCACTTCGGGAGTTCCGAGTGTTATAACTGAGTGTATTACAGCAAATGGCACTGCGATTCCGGTTGATGCGAGCGCATCGGTGATTGCAATGACAGTGGGGTCGGGCATTTTTGTCGTTCTGCGCGACATCACCGAGCGGGTACACTCAGAACGATTGCAAAAAACTCTGCTCGATATTGCTCAGACCACAACCGAATCGCAAAACTTAGAAGAAATGCTCGCAAATATTCATCGCTATTTGACAGCGATCGTTTATGCCGAGAATTTCTATGTCGCGTTGTATGATCCAGAAACCAATCTGTACTCATTCCCGTATCAAGTAGACCAATACGACCCTCCAATTGTTGGATCGGTCTCGCTTGAAAAATCGCTTACTGATTACGTACGACGTACAAAGAAACCAGTATTACTTGATCCAGCCAATCATGAAGAGTGGAAGCAAATCGATGAAATAGAATCTTATGGAACCGGTTCCTATAGTTGGTTGGGAATACCGTTAATATCGAAACAGCGAGTAATTGGGGTTGCAGTTGTACAAAGTTATGACGAGGAGTTTTCTTTTTCACAACGCGACTTGTCGGTAATGCAACTTGTTTCCGGGCAGATAGCAACTGCAATCGAACGTAAGCAAGCTGAAGAGAGTCTCCGTAGAAGCGAAACGCGGTACCGCCAGATATTCAGTATGACGGTCGCAGTAAAACTGTTCTACGATCCCAACACAGGCGGAATCATCGACGCGAATCAAGCTGCTTGTAAGTTCTACGGTTATACATTGCGCGAGCTAAAGGGAATGCGCATTCGTGACATTGAGTTATCTTCGATGGATTCCCATGAGCTATTGATCACCCAATCGACTGAAGCAAAACAAGATGTATTCGAGAGTTATCGTATTGCTCTGCATAAGTTGAAAAACGGTGAACTCCGTACCGTTGAAATGTATTCCGGTCCGATTACGATGCACGACAAACTGTTCGTCCACGCTATCGTTCACGACATTACGTCACGGGTCCGTACCGAAACGGAAAATCGACGTTTAGCAAAGTTAGTCGAGTCTACTGCGGAAGCAATCACAATTACCGATTACCAAGGCACCATCTTATACGTCAATCCTGCTTTCTGCAAGTTAACTGGTTTCACATTCGAGGAGACCGTTGGAAAAAACTCATCATTTCTGCAAAGCGGAAAACACGACGTAAAATTCTACCATAATCTTTGGGAAACAATCCTTTCCGGTTCAACGTGGAGTGGCAGATTCATCAATCGAAAGAGAGATGATTCGTTCTACCAGTCGGATGCTATCATTATTCCGATGCGAGACAACAAAGACGAGATCGTCTCTTTTGCAAAAATTGAACGGGATGTAACCGCTGAGCTCGAAATGCAGGAACGCTTCCAGCAGGCACAGCGCCTCGCATCAATCGGACAACTGACGGGTGGAATCGCTCACAACTTTAACAACCTTCTGACCGGTATCTTAGGTAATTTAGAGCTGATACGAATGACGGGCACTGCAGCGACGTTACCCCTTGTATCGGAAGCGGAAAAAGCCGGCCAACGGGCTGCCGACTTAGTGAAGCAACTCATGGCTTTCAGCCGGAAATCTCAACTTCAACGGAAAGCAGTCGATATATACGTCTTACTGCAAGAAGTGCTTGGCATGCTCCGAAGTACCGTCGATCGGCGAATCGAAATCACGTTAACCGGCCAGCCGAACCAGATCGCATTGGGAGACACAAATCAGCTCCACCAAGTCATCCTTAACATCTGTATGAATGCCATCGATGCGCTAAAAGAAGCGTCGATGCAAGAGCACAAGTTGTTACAACTTGCGTTGTCGTCGCAGATCGTTCAACTGGAGGAAAACGACGAGCGACTGGAGGCGGAGGCAAAACCGGGACAATACTGCTGTATTACGATCACCGATACCGGCATCGGAATGTCAAACGAAACGATGAAACAGATCTTCGAACCGTTTTTCACAACGAAAGATGTCGGCAAAGGCACGGGCTTAGGATTGGCGACTGCGTACGGGATCGTACGCCAACACGATGGATGGATTAGAGCAGAGAGTGAACTGGGAATCGGTACGACCTTCCATGTATACTTGCCGACGGTAGCATCGCCGAAAGCGATACCAAATGGGGAAACCAGCAAGGAAATTAAATTAATCGGTGGTACTGAGACGATTCTGGTAGTTGATGACGAGGAGATGTTGCGAATACTCGCAAAAACGATACTTGAGCGCAGCGGCTACACAGTGAGATTAGCAACAAACGGCAGCGAGGCACTTGCGTTGCTTTCTACCGAAGATAGTTCAATTGATCTCATGTTACTTGATCTCTCCATGCCTGTAATGTCAGGTCGGGAGCTCTTAAGCCGATTACCCGAGTTAACCTGTATCCCAAAAGTAATTGTTGCAACCGGACTCTCCGATCAAGTCTCCAGAAACGATCATGTTTTTACACAGTACGAGTTTGTTGGGAAACCGTATCGGATATCGGAGTTACTGCGTTTGGTTCGAAAAGTCCTCGACTCCAAATGAATGGTAAGAGTAAAGGCTGATGTTACCATCAGCCTTTCACTTAAGATTCTCGCGAAATTTTTTAATGCATGCCGATGGCGGTAGAGCCGGAAGCGTTTGCTTTGAGAATCCAGCTCTTTAATGCGTCGCGATGTGCTTTCATTGTTTTTTCCGGTCCAACTGCTTTAAAGAAATAGGGTCCTGCTTGTGTTTCAACAATTGCTGCCCACAAACGCCATTTCTCTTTCGTTCCGGTGGCACCACTCATCATAGCGGATTGATTCAACGTACCAGCTAACTCGGTAATCGTAACCGGCAGTTTCCCGGAGCTCGTCAATTTGGCGGTGGATTCGTCTTTCCGCTCGGTAAACTGACCCTTCCAACGTTCAATATTCGCGTCGATGCTGCCTGCGTTGGAGCCTAAATAGAACAATGCCATTTCACCATCATCGGAATCGCCGCCCTGTCTAACCAATTGATATTGCGCTAATCTCATGGAAGAGGAAGGCGAGCCCTTCTTCACGTTCTTGGGAAGTGCTTTCTCCAATGCTGGTAAATCGATACCGCCATCTTGTGGTGCGCTCGGTGGTGGTGGAATTTCGCTTCCACCCATCCCCGGTTGTTGCTGTTGTTGCTGCATTTGACTAATGTCAGGATGATTCGGCGGCAGTTTCTGTTCTGCTGGATCATTCTTTTTAACTTGAAAACTGTCTTTAGGCGTACGGTTGCAACCGAGCAACAAGGTCGCGATAAGTACAATAATGATGAGTATGTTTAGCGCTTTCATGCATTCTCCCGAAAGGTGGCGGCTTAACGGATGTGTTACTTTTTACACACCCCCCCGTTGCCGCCGGACAATAGACCGGAATATTGAAAATTCGCTAAGCATTTGCAAGCGTACCATCAGTATACATTGATTAGCTGATTAAAGAGAGATCAAAGCGCAATAAAGACTTTTTGACTTCTTCATGGTGATTCCAAACATGGCCTTGTTTTGATGCGTACCTCCTGCATCGATACCATAGTGAATTAGTAGGAATTGAAACACGAATGTTGTATCTTTGCGTCGGTATCGTTTGTTACTAACTCTATGGAATTAAATGTCAGGGGGAAGGAAACCGTTATGTTGGAAATCGGCAGTAAAGGGGAATATGGCGCACGCGCGATGGTGTATCTCGCTAAGCGTTACGGACGCGGTTCAATCTCACTAACCGCAATCTCTGAGGAACAACACATTCCTCGGCGTTATTTGGAGCAACTCATCTCTACACTACGCAACGGTGGATATGTCCGAGCAACCCGCGGTGCCGCTGGCGGTTATGAGTTAGCGAAACCACCATCGGAAATCACACTCTACGATATCGTCGCACTCCTCGAAGGACCGTTACAACTCCAAGATTGCGTACATTATAACGGTGATGGTTGCTGTACGTTATTAGAAGAGTGCTCGGTACGGGATGTATGGGTCGCTCTTCACCGGACAATCCATAACGAACTGAAGAAGGTAACCCTGGATGAGTTAGCTGAGCGTTCACGTCGTAAGCGACTCGCCCACATGAACGGCACCGCGCATACGTCGATGGAGACTGTGCAATAAGCGTTGACCGCGATGTTTGTTCTATTGCGAAGGTGAACAATGTTAGAAGTAACTTACCTTCAAAAACTCAGCAGTGCCGACTGTGGTGATACTCATCGCTTTGTGGTAACATTGCGTCATTACAACCAACTATACCGGGGAATGCTGGATATCGTTGTTCAGACAGATCGGTCGATGCAAAGAATTGCTCCGAGTAGTTTGCTGTTAAACGACTGCGATTACACGATTCCCGCCACAAGCAGCGCTGTCAATCAACTGCATCGTATGTTGTGATTCGGGCGATTTTCCGAGGTACATCCAGCCGTCCAGTCGGATGAATGTCTTTCCGAGCGCGAGCTCCAATTCGTATTAGATGGAAGTAACATGAATCGGGAACTACAATTACAAGGTTTACGCGTAAAAATCGCCAACACCGAGACCGAGATTTTAAAGGGGGTCGATTTAACGATCCGACAAGGTGAAATCCATGCGATGATGGGACCGAACGGCGCAGGTAAAAGCACGTTAGGCGCAACATTGCTCGGTCATCCAAATTACGAGATAACAGCTGGATCGATCCATTGGCAAGGAACTGACGTTGCCGAAATGTCAACCGACGAGCGAGCGCGCGCAGGTTTGTTTTTAGCGTTCCAGTATCCGGTGGAGTTGCCCGGTGTGTCGATGTTTAACTTTCTGCGTACCAGTTACAATGCGATGCATCCGCCAGCCGAAGGGCAAAAACCGCTCGGCGCAGTGATGTTCCACAAAAAGATTCTCGATGGTCTCGATTATCTGGAGATGGATCAGGCGTTTTCTCAACGTTACTTAAACGATGGCTTTTCCGGCGGCGAAAAGAAACGATGCGAAGTGCTTCAAATGATGATGTTAAAACCGAAAATGGCAATACTTGACGAGACTGATTCCGGACTCGATATCGATGCTTTAAAGATTGTCGCCAAAGGGGTCAATTCACTGCGAAGCGAGGAGTTCGGTGCTTTGGTAATCACCCATTACCAACGACTGCTCGACTATATCAAACCAGACTATGTGCATGTGCTTATGCAGGGGCGAATCGTCCGGTCGGGGGGGCCGGAACTCGCCTTTGAATTGGAAGAGCGCGGCTATGATTGGTTACGCGAAGAAGCAGGAGTCGTCGTATGAGTTCTACTGAGCAAGAGTTACTGCAAGGGCTTGACTCGTACAAATATGGTTTTCACGATGAGAATGCCCCGGTATTCAAGTCCGAAAAGGGCTTGACTGAAGAGGTCGTGCGCATGATTTCGGCTCGCAAAAAAGAGCCGGAATGGATGCTCGAATTTCGATTAAATGCTTATCGCGAATTCCTCTCAAAGCCAATGCCAAACTGGGGTAGCCCGGTGATGGATCAAATCGATTTCGACGATATTTACTACTACATCAAACCGACCGAACGACAAGGTGACACCTGGGACGATATTCCCGAATATATAAAAAACACCTTTGACAAACTGGGCATTCCCGAAGCTGAAAAGCAGATGCTGGCTGGCGTAGGCGCACAATACGATTCGGAAGTCGTTTACCATAATTTGAAAGATCAGTGGGAGAAACTTGGCGTTACTTTTCTTGATATGGACAGCGGCTTACGCGAATTTCCCGAGCTGGTAAAAGAACATTTCGGTAAATTAATACCACCTTCGGACAACAAATTTGCCGCACTGAATTCTGCGGTTTGGTCGGGCGGCAGTTTTGTGTACGTCCCGAAAGGCGTAAAAGTCGATATTCCGTTACAAGCCTATTTCCGGATTAATGCCAAGAACGCCGGGCAATTTGAACGCACGTTGATTATTGCCGAAGAAGGCAGTTTTGTTCATTACGTCGAAGGGTGTACCGCACCGACGTATTCGTCGGATTCGCTGCATAGTGCAGTTGTTGAGATTATTATCAAAAAGGGTGCGCGCGTTCGCTATACCACGATCCAGAATTGGTCATACAATGTGTTTAACATGGTGACCAAGCGGGCAGCCTGTTATGCCGACGCCCGGATGGAATGGGTCGACGGCAACCTCGGCAGTAAGCTCACAATGAAGTATCCAGCAGTCTATTTAATGGAACCAGGGGCACATGGTGAAGTGCTGTCATTGGCATTTGCCGGACCAGGACAACATCAGGATGCCGGTGCCAAGATGATGCATTTCGCTCCGAACACAACTTCCAACATCATATCGAAATCGATTGCGCGTGGCGGCGGACGTTCCAGTTACCGTGGGATGGTGAAAGTTGCACCTGGGGCGAAGGATTGTAAGAGCTTTACCCGTTGCGATGCGCTGCTCATCGATGATCATTCGCAATCCGATACTTATCCGGTGATGGACTTAGAAGAGAATCGCATCGAAGTTGGCCATGAAGCAAGCGTAACAAAGTTATCGACCGACCAGATTTTCTATTTACAATCGCGCGGCATGACTCAGGGAGAGGCAGAAGCAATGATTGTTGCTGGTTTCATCGAACCAATCGCAAAAGAGTTGCCGATGGAGTATGCGCTGGAATTGAACCGGTTGATACAATTGCAAATGAGTGGATCCGTCGGATGATGAGTACTATTAGCGCACCAACTTTGTATTCACGCAAAAAGACAATACATCACTCGACCAGTCATGAACCGATGTGGGCAATCGAGCTTCGGGAAGAAGCAGCTCGTATGTTTGATTCGTTGCCATTACCCGCACGAATCGACGAACCGTGGCGACGCACCGATTTGACGTCGGTGAAATTCGAGCAATTCCTGAACGATTGGGATGAAATGGCAAACGGCGAAACTTCGGAATCGCTGATTCCCGAAGAGGGATTTTGCCGGATCCATACAGGACAAGGGACGCAGCCGGCCCGCGGCGAATTATACATGACAGAGCGCCGTTGTGCAGATAGTGTCGATGGATTAACGGTGATACCAGTCGCGCTGGCGGTTCATGCTGTCCCGGACATCATCAAACCCTACTTGCGATACTACGCCAATCCCGGCTTACATCCAAGTATGCTGCGGTTTAATGCTGCAGTGTATGCTTTTCGCAATGCTGGTGTGTTTGTCGATGTCGCTGATCGAAAAAAAATTATGTTACCGATTGGGATCGTTGCAAAGCTGTTTACCGAAAACACGACGCTGTACACACACAATGTTATACATGTCGGTCGTGACGCATCGCTTGAGATTGCCGAAGAGTTTGTTTCGCCAGGTGATCGTCGTGCATTACTTTCGCATTCTCATACGCATATCATTTTAGAGGAAGGCGCTCAACTTCGCTTTACCGGTTTGCAGAACTGGGGTACTGGCGTATTTCATTTCGGTACGCACCAATTCACGATTGGCGCTCATGCGAATGCGGATGTGATTTGGGGTGGGCTCGGTTCGCGGATTGCGAAATCGCGAATCATTGTCGATCTCGCTGGTGAAGGTGCAACTGCAAAAATCGGCGGGTTTGTCGCCGGCAACGCCAAGCAATTTTTGGATCACGATACGATGCAGCACCATATTGCCCGGAACACCAACTCCGATTTGTTGTTCAAAGGAGTGGTAACCGACCGGGCGCGTTCGGTCTATCAAGGGTTGATTGTCGTCGATAAAGCGGCGCAACGTACCGACGCCTACCAGAGCGTAAAACATATCATCTTATCGAAAAATGCCCATGTCGACGCATTACCCGGTTTGGAGATTCTTGCCGACGATGTACGGTGCACCCACGGCGCGACGACATCGCAAGTAAACGAAGAGCAGCTCTATTATATGGCATGTCGAGGGCTGTCGCGCACTGCTGCCGAAGAACTGCTGATCGAAGCACATCTCGAACCGATTCTTGCCCGGATCCCGAATGTCGAGTTACAGAATCGCTGCCGGGACACAATCTCGATGAAGTTGTTAGGACACTCGCTCGACTAAACCATCCCGTAAACCAGCTGACAATTTTCGCAATCCGGATGTGGATTGCAGAATGAGTGATAGAACAATCATGTGGTACCCTGTCGCACAACTGGACGAACTGAATCAGATTCAACCGAAACGGGTCGAAGCCGACGGCGAACCGTTTGTATTATTTCGCGATGGCGAAACAGTATATTGTTTACGCGATGTTTGCAGCCATGCCGAGGTTCCGCTCTCCGGCGGCGTATACGACCGTCGCAGCAAGCAGGTGACTTGTCCGCAGCATGGCGCCCGGTTTGATATAATTTCCGGAAAAGCGTTGTCGATGCCGGCAGTAACTCCGGTGCAAGCAGTACCTGTGCAAATTGTAAACGGGGTAATCGAAATACAAGTGGATGATTTTTAAAATGTTTACCTCCACCGAACGCCAACGCATCCGAGACGACTTCCCAATCCTTTCCCGAACATTATCGAATGGGATGCCGTTAACCTATCTGGATAACGCCGCATCCACCCAAAAGCCGCGACCGGTTCTCAATACTGTTCGCAACTTTCTCGAAACATCCTATTCCAATATCCATCGCGGCGTTTACTCCCTATCTGTTGAAGCAACCGATGCCTATGACGAAGCGCGGAAGACCATCGCCCGCTTTGTCAATGCGAAACATGCAACCGAGATCGTCTTTACCCGAAACGCCACCGAAGCAGTCAATCTGGTCGCGTACGGTTTTGCGAGAAAGTATCTCCATCCCGGCGATGAGATTGTCCTCACCGAGTTGGAACATCATGCAAACTTAATTCCGTGGCAACAGACGTGTCTTGCAACTGGCGCTAAGATTGTTCCGGTTGCGTTCGAGGACGACGGTTCGATCGATCCGGCAAAAGTCATCGAGAAGTTTTCACCGCGAACAAAACTGTTGGCAATCAGCGGGTGCTCCAATGTATTCGGCTCGTTAACGAACCTCGCTCCAATCTTGAAAGAAGCGAAAGCACAGCGGATTACCACATTGGTCGATGCCGCCCAACTGGCGCCTCATTACCCCGTTGATGTACAAGCATTGGAATGCGATTTCTTAGTCGTAAGCGGCCATAAAATGGTCGCGCCATCGGGTATTGGTTTTCTCTACGGTCGTCGCGAGTGGTTGGCGCTCATGGATCCGATGTTGACCGGCGGCGATATGATCAAGGAAGTTTGGATCGACCGGGCGACGTGGGCGGAAATTCCCAACAAGTTTGAAGCTGGTACCCCGAACATCGAAGGGGCGGTCGCGTTAGGCGAAGCGGCAAAGTATCTGCAAGCGCTTGGAATGCCGCGGATTCACGAACATTGCGAAGCGCTCGCGAACGACGCTGCCGACAAGTTAGCCCTCATCGATGGTGTGATGGTACTCGGCTCGCGAAATCGCAGCGGCGTGGTCAGTTTTCTCTGCAACGATGTTCACCCCCACGATCTGGCGAGTCTACTTGATCAAGAAGGGGTCGCTATTCGGGAGGGACACCATTGCGCTCAACCGTTGATGCGGAAACTGGGCGTAGCGGCAACGGCGCGCGCGTCGTTTTACTTGTATAACACGCCGGAAGAAGTCGACGTACTGGTAGAAGCGGTCGAAAAATCGATTCGTTTCTTTACGGGGAAACTCTCTTTGCCAGTCGCAAAAGTAGTTTAAGTTTCGTCTGGAACGAACCGATCTTGCTTCTCTGCATTGCGTTGGTAGTCGCGGGCTTTAGCCCGCGTTTTTCAACTTACACACGGTTCGCGGGCTAAAGCCCGCGGCTACCCATTTGCGAGACTGGTAAATGTCATTCGACGAATTATATCAATCGATCCTGCTGGATCACTATCAGCACCCCCGCAATGCGGGTCCGGTGCATGGCGCTACGTGCAGCATTCACGACCACAATCCGATTTGCGGCGATGAGATCACCGTGGCAATGCAAATCGAGAATGGGAAAGTTGCCAAAGTCGGATTCGACGGGAAAGGGTGCGCGATAAGCGTGGCATCCGCCTCGATGATGACCGAGCAACTACAGGGAAAAAAAATCGAGGACGCGAAGCAGGATGTCGAATCGTTCCTCTCGATTATGCGTAACGAAGATGAATTCGACAACCATCCCGAATTCGAGGAACTCGCTTCGCTCGAAGGGGTAAAGAAACTCCATGCCCGCATTAAATGCGCGACACTCTCTTGGAACACCGCGAAACGTTTGTTAGAAGGCGATTCCGATTCGTAGGGGCGTATAGCATACGCCCTTCCTTACTTGGAGGTTGGACAACCCGCCTTGCGGCTCACCGTAGGTAATCTTGTCCGACATCTTTCAAAGATCATATGATCTTGTCCGACCAAGAACGGGCTTGGAAGCCCGTAACCACCTGTGTAGGGGCGTATTGCATACGCCCTTTTCTACGCCCAATTTTTATTTGAGTAACGTCATCTTACCGGTCGCTGTGCAAGTGGTGGTTGTGATGCGATAGTAGTAATTTCCCGTAGCGAGATTTCCACCATCGAACACCCACTTCCCGACGCCTGCCGGTTGCAATGGCAACAACTCTTCTTTCACTTTTCGTCCTAAAATATCGGTCACCGAAATCGTAACATCACTCGACTGCGGTAATGAATAGTGAAGCGTGGTAGTGGAGTTGAAGGGGTTGGGTGAAACACCAATATCGATCAACGAAATGAAAGCATTCAGAGTCTCATTTTCTTCTATTCCGGATGTAGGTGCGAAAGTCCGATAGATTTGATTACCACAGCTCATGTATAAGTAATCGTCCTGATCCATCATCAGACGCCAGCAAGAAGGGAATAGTGTTCGAACATTTCCGAACGGATCGGTATACACTTCCGTCGGCAAACCTTCATTGAAAGGATTCCAAGTTACACCCTGATCAGTAGAAACTTGTATTCCGTGCTGTCGTTGACTGTAACCGAGAAATATTGCTCCCTCGTGGTTAATAGCAATCGAACTTGAGTTTAAAGGTGCAGCGCGAAACTGCCAAGTCAGTCCATCATCGGTCGAATAATACACGCGAGAAAAATTGTAAGTCGACAGATAAATCGAACCATCGGGATGCAATGCAAAGCGCCCACCTCCGGCATAAATCAAGGAGCTCTGCCAGCTATTTCCTTGATCCGAGCTGCGAAGGATGTAATACGAATTATTGAATGTACTGATACCTAAAATCGTTCCCATTCGTGTGATAACAATGTCATCCACAAGGATATTGCCGACCAAACTCGTTGTATTCATCCAGTTGGTTCCTGACGTTCCCCCACAAAAAATACCTCCTGCAGCAGATGCCCAATAATTTCCTGTGGTATCTTTGATTAGTCCGGTAAAGTAACCAACACCGTTCACATGAATTGTGTTCCAAGTTGCACCGTGGTCAGTCGAGCGGTGCATGTAATTCCAGTCGTCTCCAAGTAGCATTAAACCATTTGTTTCGATGTACAGCGCTCTTCCACCCTTATATTCCGGACATCGGCGACGCCATGAGTTGGATCCGGGCTGATAGGAGTATAAACCATCCCCATACCCGTTACTACCAAACAGTTCACGATCTGCAGTCATGGTCATCGCAACAAATCCAGAAGTAATTCCGTTGACGACACGAGACCAAACAATCGGGTAACCAGATGAACGGTAAATGCCTTCTTCGGTCGAAACAAATAGATTACCGGATTGGCTTTGGATGAGAGAAAGGCACGATGTTCGATTTAAATTCGTATTAGCCGTGTTCCAAGTACGTCCGGAATCGAGTGAGGTGTAGCAACCAAAGGAATATGTAGCTACTGTTACGCGACCTAAAGTATCGGAAACGACTCCCCAGATTTCCATATTCAACAACCCTAAGGAAGTCCATTGCATTCCACCATCCGTAGATAAAAATGCACCGTCTTCCTGACTGGTTGCATAGATTAAATCTCCATTAGAGCTGAACGCCAGTATTCTACCGGTTGTCAATTGTGTAGGTTGCCAGCTCGCTCCTCGATTCGTGGAACGATAAATCCCATTTTGGCGTGTTCCTGCAAATAAAGTATCGCCTCGATGTCGGTGGAACGAGTAAGTTCCCAATCTGCCGAGGTCTGGGATTGTATCGAATGTTTGTCCCCAATTCCGGGAATAATGTGTCTGGTTGTTGACACTTGATGCAAACACAAGCGAATCAATACATAAAACGCTTAGAACACGTCGAGTCGAATACTGAGTCCAGCTATGTCCATCATCCATTGAACGAAACAAATCTGCTCCCATGCTACCAGCAAAAAGGTAACCACGTTCATTAACACCTACTGATAGGATAGAATTGCTCACGCCACCTACGTAAGTCCATTGGTCGCCTTGGTTTGTCGAGCGCCATACACCGGCATTTACACATGCTGCATAGATATTATGAGAGATAGGATCTTCATACACTTGCTTACAATTTGTGATGTCAGCGCCCGAAATGGGAATCCAAGAGGGTTGTGCGAGTGCAGAAAGTGCACCTAAAGTGATGAGGAGTGTTGCTAAACAAGCTATCGTGAGGATTCGGAGAGAAGTGCGAAACATCGGAGCCTCTATCTTAACAGGCGTTACCAGTCATAACAAATCAAAAACATCCAACAAATGGCAAGATAACACCGAAATGTTATCCAAGAAATAAAGAACGGTGTGGGTTACAAACTTCACGCAACAAAAAACCGCGACAAAAAATGCCGCGGTAATTAGAAAGGGCGAACACCGGTTCGCCGCTCATACTCAAGTTAATGTTAGTTGCGCTTCACCGGGGCTTGGAAGATCGTAGTGTCTTCGGAACCGGTAAAACTCCAACCAGTCATTTCCATCGTCTCGATATCGATCTTCACCATTTTGTCGCGCCCGTAATTCATTGCCGGCGTGCTTTGTCCGACAATGGTATGAGGCGGATCGCCGTAAATCTCAAAAGTCCAGTGGAGTTTCGTCTCTTTATCGAGCGTCACCCAATTGTTCTTGTACATCAGTTCCATCGTAACCGGTTCACCGGCATTGGTGGCAAACTTCTTGTAGCCATTGGCAATATCGGTGAGTGCAGTCCGAATTTCCCGCTTCGCCGCATATCCGGGATACTTATCGGAGATGAACCAGAAGATTACCCCCACCACACAAAGTAAGATCACTAAGGTGAGGATGATTTTCAGGAAGTCATTGGTCACAGTCAGCCCTTTCCGAAATGAATAGGATTCCTCCTATGCAAACCGAACGTTACCCCTATTTGGTAACAGGTTCTTTTCCTTCTTGGATTTCGACCCGGCGATAGGCATCGTGCTTGAGTAAGCCTTCTTTGATGCTGTCGTCGGTCGCTGGGATGCCCCAACCCCATTGTAAACCGGTTTCGATATCCATGTAGACAAACCGGTCGCGTCCGCCCGGCATTCCCTGCAGCGATTGCGCCACCACTCTATTGGCGGGATCGCCATGCAGCTCGAAGACCCAGTGCGCTTTCACTTCCTTACTGGGAATCACCCAACCGTTCTTGAAAATGTAATCGATAGTGACCGGTTCGTCGGCGGATTGCGACCATTTGCGATACGAATTGGAGATTTCCAAGAGCGTAATCGACACTTCCTTTTTCGCCGCATACATCGGAAACTTATCGGAAATGATCCAAAAAATGATGCCGATGAAACAAATCCCAATGACAATTGCAAGAATGATCTTCAGGACTTCGCTGACACCGTCGGAGCTTAGCGACGACATCGTTTCTTTCCTCCTCAGCTTCCCGTATATTATTTCCAAGTCAATACAAAGCAAAATCCGCAGGATTAACAACTGTGCAACACCAAGGTAGGCGTCCACTGCTTGCATGATACACAGAAGAGTGGTTCTGTCGCAATATACACGAAGGAGCAGCCATGTCGAAATGGTCGGAGCGACTGTTACGGCTTCCACCATACCTGTTTGCCGGATTGGAAGCCAAGGCTTCCGAGTTACGAACGAAAGGTGTGGATTTAATCGATTTAGGGATCGGCGACCCCGACCTGCCGCCGGTACCGGAATTTGAATCAGCGCTTCGTGATCATTTGCACGACGCCGACGCGCACCTCTATCCAACATCGATGGGCGATCCTGCCGTTCGCACCAGTATTGCCCGTTGGGCAAAAATCCGGTTCGGCGTCGAAGTCGATCCTGCTTCGGAAGTATGCGTTTTGCTCGGAGCGAAAGAGGGCTTGGCGAATCTTGCCCGCGCCTATGTAAACCTCGGCGACCGCGTCGCGGTGCCCGATCCGGCTTATCCGGTCTATGCCAACGGCGCAACCATTTTATGTGATGGAGTGCCAGTTTCACTTCCGCTCGATGAAACAAAAGGAATGCTTCCAGACCTGTCGACAATTCCTGATGAAGTGCGGATGCTCTATCTCAATTATCCGAACAATCCTACCGGCGCAATTGCAACTTCCGAGTTCTTTACCGAGGTTGCACAATGGACGGAAGCGCATCCCGAGTGCGTCGTTGTGCAGGATAATGCGTACAGCGAATTAACCTTTGCCGGATATCAAGCGCCTGCGCTGTTGCAGCATACCCGTAAAGGCATCGAGTTCTTCTCGCTCTCGAAAGTCGTGAATGCGACCGGTTACCGTATCGGATGGGCAATCGGCGACCCGGATATCATCCGCGCACTGGTCAAAGTGAAAACCCAACTCGACAGCGGAGCGCCGGTCTTTATCCAACGTGCCGCCGCCGCCATTTTGGACTACTACACAACCCCGGGACAATTGCCGGACTGCATCGCGCAAAATCTTTCGGTGTATGGCGAGCGTAGAGTAACGATGGAAAATGGATTACGGCAACTGGGCATCGAATTTCTCGCAAGCAGTGCCACCTTCTATGTATGGGCGAAAGTACCAAAGGGCTGGGACGATGTAACGTTCGTCGATGCTGCGATGGAAAAAGGGGTTATCGTTACGCCGGGACGCGGATTTGGAAAACAAGGCGAGCATCGCATCCGGTTTGCTCTAACCCAACCAACCGAGCGAATCATTCAAGCGCTGGCGCGGATTGCAACACTTTGATAACAAGTATCGACAAAGAGGCAACGATGACACAAGCAAGACTATTCGTTTCGATCCTCATCGTTCTTGGATCGTTATCGGTAACAGTCTCGGCGCTCGCAGTTTCCGACAGCGTGGAGATGATTTCTCAGTTACTAACGGGAGATCCGAATCGCTCTTTGAAAGCTGCCATGGCACTTAGCCAATTCGCTCCAGACTCGTTAGCGAAGTGGATTACGTCGTTTCGCGAGTATCCGAAACCGGAACGAGCCGGTCAAATCATGCGGATTACTCATCGATTAAACGATTCTTGCGACGCTCCGGTATTGGTGTATGTACCATCGAAGTACGATCCGAAAATTGCGACGCCGCTCTTCGTTTATCTGCATGGCGGTGTGAGTCGACCGGCCTTTCCGGCTATCAGCGATTCTGAATTGTTGGAAGACCCGCTTTTGAAACTAAGTGAGCAAAACGGTTGGTTCTATGTTTTTCCCTTGTCAAGATTCGATTGTGTGTGGTGGAGTCCGGAAGGAGTCGATCACATCCAATGGCTCGTCCGGGAAATGAAACGACGATTCCACATCGACGATTCACGAGTATCGATTGGCGGTTTTTCCGATGGCGGGTCGGGTTCTTTCCATATTGCAATGACCTCACCAACCGATTTCGCGAATTTGTTTCCATGGTCGGGACACATGGCGGTTGGTTCGCTCGATGGGCCGATGCAACAGCACCTCCCGAATATGATGAATCGTCCGTTGTATGCGACCGTTGGCGGAAAGGATCAATTGTATCCAACCGTTGGAATGCTGCCGATGTTACAGACAGCGCTGAAAGCCGGCGCTAATCTCAACGTTACGGTGTACGATACCGCGACTCATAACGACTCGTACTTACTCCATGAATTCGATAAGATATCTCGAATCGTCAATGAGAATCGCCGCGATCCGCTGCGTTCACACATCTACTGGGAAACGAGCGATGTGAAATATGGCAAATGCGATTGGTTCACGATTACCGCATTGGATACCACGAAACCACCGGCGGAATGGCATAAGACATACGATTGTATGTTAGTCGACGACCGCGTCACGGTTGGTTTTCAGGCCGATCAGGAGTGGAAAGGCGAAGGTGTTAAAGTAGGATCGGTAATGTCGGATACAACTTCGGCGGCTTACACCGCCGGCTTGCTGAAGGACGATGTGATTATCGCATTGGATGCCTTCGAAGTAAAGTCGATGCGCGATTTATCAAAAGCGCGCAGTACGAAAAAACGCGGCGATGCTGTGACACTTACTGTGCTCCGAAACGAAAAGAAAGAAGTGCTGCATGGGAAATTCCCGCCGGTGCAGGAGTATGCAGCGTTTCCCCGGAAAGCAAAATCTGGTGCAGTGAGTGCAATTCGGATTGGGAACCGGTTCGAGATCGAGACTTCAGGTGTAAAGTCCATTGAGATATTGCTGAATCCCGAAATGATAAATTTCGATCAACCGGTGGTTATCATTGCCAATGGAATAGCAGTGTTTGATGGGATAGTGAAGAAAGAGAGCAAGCTACTACTCGATCACTTCTTACAAGATCGTGACCGCGAGTTGCTCTGGTTTGGGCGAGTGACTGTTTCCTTGTAATCGAAATGGCGAACCGGATGGTTCGCCATTTTCAAATCGGTGATGATACATAAGTAAGTACTAAACCAACTTGATGGTTTGCTCACGTTTCTCGCCGACGCTGATGTATTCCACGGGTACACCGGTGAGTCGCTCTATCCGCTCGACGTAACGCCGTGCTTCGATTGGCAATCGCGAAAAATTGGTAACATGGGAAATATCTTCCTTCCATCCCGGGAGGTTTTCGTAGACGGGTTTGCATCGTTCCAGAGTGAATAAATCCATCGGGAAGTAATCGATCACACCATTGGGAGTTTCGTAACCGGTACAGATGGGAATCTGGTTGATACCCGACAAAACGTCGAGTTTCGTTATCGCCCAACTGGTGATGCCATTCACCCGCGCCGAGTATCTTGCCAATACATTGTCCCACCAACCGCATCGCCGCGCTCTCCCAGTTGTTGAGCCGAATTCCGCGCCGCGCTTCCGCAATTCGATCCCCATTTCGTCTTTTAGCTCAGTAGGAAATGGTCCGTTACCAACTCGAGTAACATACGCTTTCGCAATTCCTAATACTTTCTGTAAGTGCCGTGGGCCAACACCCAAGCCAGTCGAAGCACCTCCCGCTATCGGTTCACTGGAAGTGACAAACGGGTACGTGCCGAAATTGATATCGAGTAGAGTTCCTTGTGCCCCCTCGAAGAGGATTTTTTTGTCCCCGGCAATCTGTTTCTCGAGGAGTAAAGAGACATCAATGATGTACGGTTTCATCCGCTCTGCGAGGAGTTGAGTCGATTTCACGATATAGTCGATGTCGAGCGGTGATTCGTTATACAGTTTCTCAAGCAGGAGATTGCGTTGCTCTGTCTCCGAACGGACTCTCTCCTGTAAATGCTTGGGGTACAGCATGTCCGACATTCGGATACCGTTGCGAGTCGCTTTGTCGGTATAGGCTGGCCCAATACCTCTGCCAGTTGTTCCAATCGCCGATGTACGTTCTTGGCACTCATCGAGCCGACGATGATAGGGAAGGATTACGTGTGCCCTACCATCGACAAAGAGCCGGTTGTCGACACGGATGCCGCGTTGTTCCAACCCATCGACTTCACTAAGAAATTTCTCCGGATCGACAACGACACCTGCTCCGAGCAAACATAACGCTGTTGGATTCAGAATGCCGGAAGGGATATGGTGGAGGATGTATTTTTCTTCGTCGACAACAACGGTATGACCGGCATTCGGGCCGCCGCCCCACCGTGCGACCACATCCATCCGACCGGCTAATAAATCAACGATTTTCCCTTTTCCCTCGTCGCCCCATTGAGCGCCGACAATTGTCATCACGGACATAATGTAGTCTCCCCACCTCGCAAAGCTGTGTCGGAAAGAGTTGTTACTAAAATCACGTAGTTAGAGCGAATCGTCTGACATACGCGTTATGTTGGAACATACAAAAGCCCCAGCGGATGCCGGGGCAATTGGGAACGGCATTCCGGCTAAGTGTTACTTCTTCTGTTTCTTTGCCATCGCCTTGCCAATATCCTTTACACCGGAATCGATGAGGAGTGATGACGCGACGAACACCGAAGAGTAAGTACCGAAAACAACACCAAAGAGCAAAGCTACGGCAAAGTCATGAATAACTTGACCGCCGACAAACAGAATAATCACTAATGACATCATAACAGTGATCGATGTTAACAAGGTTCTTGACAACGTCTCGTTCACTGATAAATTTACGATATTGGTAAGCGACATCCCCCGGTGTTTCTTCACATTTTCCCGGATGCGGTCGTAGACCACGATTGTATCATTGATCGAGTAACCAAGTATCGTCAGCAATACCGCAACGATTTGCATCGAGAACTCGTAACCAAGGAGTACAACAAACCCGGCAGTGATGATGATATCGTGAATCATTGCTAAGGTAGCGCCGACACCGAAAAACCACTCAAACCGCCACCACAAATAAATCATGATAAGGAGCGAGGTGACAAGAATCGCATACAACGCTGAGATCATCAATTCTTTGCCGACTTTCGGTCCGACCGATTGAGTCTGTCGCACTTCCACCGTTACCGGAGCAATCTTCTGGTCGACAACTTTCTCGATGTTGTTAGCGACATCAGCTGTTGCAAAGTCCGATTTCTTTATCCGAATCAAAAGATCGGCATGCCCTTCGGCATCGGTAATCGTTTTGACTTCGGCATCCTTATAGCCGGCTTCCGTTAAAGCATCGCGGATCGTTTGCTCACCAACGTTTGCTGAAGGACGTAAGGTTACTTCGATTCCACCGCGGAAATCGATAGAAAGATTTACGCCCTTCACTAACATCAAGCCAATCGAAATGATCAGCAAGGCGCTACTGACAAAATATCCCAGCTTCCGTTTGCTCATAAAGTCGATATGAGTTACGGTGAAAAACGTGGTAAATTTAACCCGCGGCGGCACCGCTTTGGTTGTTACTTCATTCATTGTTGGTATCGCTCTGCAAAATTATCGTTACGAATTATATTGAAAGAGTCTTCGGCATTACGCGCTTCAGATATAGATCGAAGGCAGCGCGCGACATATACAATGCGGTGAACATTGAGACTGCAATACCGATCATCAACGTTAATGCGAATCCGCGAATCGGGCCAGTACCAAACTGGTACAAAGCAAACCCTGAGAAGACTGTCGTTAAGTTAGAGTCGAAAATGGTGATAAACGCACGCTCAAAGCCTGCCTTCACCGCATGTGCCGGAGTTTTGCCGGATAGTAACTCTTCCCGGATGCGTTCAAAGATCAGTACATTCGCGTCGACCGCCATACCCATCGTCAAGATGATACCGGCAATACCGGGCACCGTTAAAGTAGATTGGAACATTGCCAGAATCGCCATCATGATAAAGATGTTGGTTATCAATGCGACATCGGCTATGACACCCGACAAACGGTAGTAAAATGCCACAAAAACGGCTATAACAAGTAAGCTGATGATAAAGCTCTTTTTACCGGATTCTACTGAATCACGTCCTAACGACGGACCAACGGTACGCTCTTCCATAACTTTCACCGGGGCGGGCAATGAACCAGCACGCAACACGATCGCAAGGTCATTCGCTTCTTCGACGCTGCCACTACCTTCGATAACGCCACGACCATCGGGAATCCGCGAACGAATTGACGGTGCCATGTGGACAACTTCATCAAGTACAATCGCCATCCGCTTGCCAACGTTGGCACCAGTCACCCGGGCGAAAATCCGGCGACCTTCGGGATTCAATTCGAAATTAACATCTGGGGAACCGGATTGCTGACCACCCAATTGGACGCGGGCATCGGTCAAACCGGAACCAGTCATTTCCGCTTTCCGCTTCACCATGTACAGCGGCAGATACCTCGTGTTACCGGCAAATTCGAAGTCTTTGCCCCACAGGAATTGAACATCCTGCGGAATCACGGCAACCACTTTTTCTGAACCGAGGAACTGTTTGACTTTATTGATGTCTTTCGATTCGACGGCGATAGTGCCACGAACTTGCTTCAATAGCGAGAGGAGTTTTCGTTCGCCGCCATTCTTGGCGGTATCAGCTAACGATGCAGCAGACTTACCAAACAGTGTGTCAGTTGAAGACTTGTTCGCTGTATCGGTAACAGCTGTTAAAGCGGCAAGTTTCGAGGTATCGGTTGAACTTGCTGATTGAGTAGTATCGCCTGCTAACGCTTTATCGATGTCTTGCAAAATGCGGTCGGCGCGTTCGCCTTCTTCCAACATTTTGAATTCCAGCAATGCCGTTTTACCAATCAAGCCACGAGCGCGTTGCGGGTCCTGGACACCAGGTAATTCAAGGATGAGCCGGTGATCGCCCTGCCGCGTGATGCTTGGTTCCGTGACACCGAACTGGTCAATACGATTTCGCAGAATTTCCAGTGAACGGTCGACCGCGTCGCTATTCATTTTTTTGAGCTTGGTGATGGCGTCATCGTTGGACACAGCGTCGGGGAAGTAACGGGTTAGGGGAACTCCGCGGGCGGCGAACGTCTTGCTCATGACGTCAACGACATCCGCTTCGGGATCCTTGGCAACCTGTTGCGACACTTCTTTCATTGCTGATGCAAACTGATCGTCCTTCGCTTTTGCGACGTTCTCGATCAATGTGAACGCATCCACTTCCATCACCAAATACATGCCGCCCTGCAAGTCAAGACCGCGTTTGATCGACTTACCGCGATAACTATCGATGGATTCCCGGAACGGGCCACGAAGTTCATCGATCAGTTTCGCTGCTTCAGCAGCGTCCTGTGGATTCGCGGAACTGCGCGACACCATACTTTTCAGGTCGACTTCGTCGCGATAGATATTAGCGACAATTTCGCCGCGGGAAAGCCGCGAGTACTTCGCTAATTCTGCGAACTTCTGTGTTTCCTGATCGGAAAGCGTATTAAAACGGTAAGATGGGTATAAATAGTAGAAAGATCCCGCGATGATACACAGGATAATAATCCACCGCCCTAGCAAATTGCCTTTCATTCCGTCGCCTCAAGCCAAGTCAATTCGTACAACCAATTCACTTTGTTTGGAAAATGATTCGTCAAACCCAGATAAGATACACGAGTCGATTTGCAAGCGCAAATTCAGACCAGTCTCATTAGACATGATCCCACATCGTTTGAAGGAGTTGGAGTATAGGACAGTTTCGCGAAGATTCCAAAGCACCGAGGTTTGGAGAAGGGAGGATCACGTTCTATATTTTTTGGCTTTGTTGGTTGTCAAAAAAGAGAGGATAGAACTTTGCCACGTTCAAAATCGAAACAAAAACACCGCCGTGCAATTTTGAAGAAAGCCCGTAAAGGCTATGCAGCACGCCAAAAACAACGGGTTATCGATATCAAGGCGCAGTCGGTAAGCGCGATTTCTGAAACCGCTCAAGCGAAGCGGGCTACTGTTACCCGGAAATCCGCTCAAGCCTGATGAAAACCGAGAGTCAACTGTCATTGAACCTCCTTGAGGCGATGACTCTGTTGACGCGTCGAACCAGTGGTATCCTTTCCCCACTTGCTTATGGCTGGAAAGCTTCCTATAGCGGAGTAACAGGCGATTTCATCGCAGAGGTTCATGCCGAGTTCCGAAATTCGCTGTTTACGGTTGGGATCGAATTGCTTTCCGGTACGAACACGATTGTTTCCCGGGTGAAACTTGGTAACATTCATGAACTTTACGTCGCGTTCGAAGGACGCGACGTTTTTGCGTTTGTTTCGGTGGACGAGGATCGCTATACATTGCTTGCAGTCAATCATGACGGGCCATTACAACTGGTGACCGATATTGATCGCCGCGGCAAGGAGAGCGAATCAGACGGTGAGAAATCGGCTGGCTCTGAACAGCGACGTACATTTTTCTGCATTCGCGAAACAGCCGGAGGTCAAGATGCCTCTGAAACAGCTTGAACCGGGTGACCAGTTTTCCGGCAGTTTTCTACTGCGAACACTGACTCCCCGCGAAGCCCGCAATGGCGCAACCTTCTGGGACCTCGAGTTGTACGATAAGAGCGGTCGACTGCAGTGCCGCTGGTTCCAACCGCCTACGCTACTCCCCACCCCAATCCCGCTGCCAGTCCATGCCGAAGGATTCGTGGAAGAATTCAACGGAAAAAAAGTTGGGAAAATTTCTGTATTAGTTCCCCTTCCCGAAGAGAAGATCATCTGGGAAGATTTACTCCCATCCTCCAAACGACCGTTCCCTGAACTAATCAACGACTTGAAAACACGGGTCGCTGCGATTCAGGACGAATGGTACAAAAAACTTTGGGAGTTGCTACTCGCCGATGAATCGTGGTTTTCCAAGTATTGCGAAGCGCCTGCCGGGAAATTGTGGCATCACATGTATCGCGGCGGACTCTTGGAGCACTCGCTTTGTATTGCTGATCATTGTGACTTGGCGGCACAACATCACGAGCTTTGTGACCGCGATTTACTCCTCTCGGGAGCATTGCTCCACGATGTCGGTAAAGTGTGGGAGTTATCTCCCTTGCCATCGGGGGATTACACTGAATCGGGGCGGTTACTCGGTCACATTTTCATGGGAACTAACTTTGTAAGCCGGAAAATGGAAACCATCGAGGGGTTCCCGACCCGCCATAAAGTAAGATTACTGCATTTACTCCTATCGCATCAGGGAACCCGGGAGAAAGGTTCCCCCATCATTCCTGCAACCCTCGAAGCGATTATTCTTCATCACTCTGATGAGCTTGATGCCCATGCCGAAGCGTATGAGCACATCATCGAAGCTCAGACCGGCAGTGAGCGCATTTTTACCGATTACGTTCCGCTTGCTGGCGCTCACCTCTACCTCGGCGATCGCACCCGACCCGATTCACCAACTTCAGAAGAAAAAGTTGAGCGGGACAATCTCGATGCCGAATACGCAGTATGAAGCTCCGGATCCTTTGTTTGGTCTGGTTGCTCTTAGCAGCCGGTGTTTTTGCTCAAGTCGTCAAGGTGAAGCGTGTTGTCGATGGCGATACTTTCATCGCTGAGGAGACCAAGACCGAATACCCGGTGAGATTGTTGTTTGTGGATACTCCTGAGTCAGTACATCCCGATATCAAACAAAATCACCCAATGGGTAAAGTTGCCTCGAACTGGACAAAGAAGCGGATTGAAAATACGTATGTGACTTTGCAAACGCCGGTTGACAGCGATGAGGAAGATCGCTTTCACCGCAAACTCGCAATTGTTTTTCACGGGGAATCCTGCATCAATCTTGAACTCATCCAACACGGACTCTCACCCTACTACACCAAATTTGGAAAAGCACCAGAACCTTGGCATTCTAAGTTTGCTAATGCCGAGAAACAGGCACGGGATACAAAACAGGGGATTTGGAGCGATCCGGAATTAACAAAAAAGTATCTCCGGATGAAATCGAAATGGGGAACAAAGAATCCTAAGAAAAAGAAAGATCGCTGATCTGCATGTCCATTAAAATACCCGAGCACCCAACGCTACATCCTGCTCCGGCATGAGCAACACTACATCTCCGTTGACATCCGGTACTCCTAATACTAACACCTCGGAAAGAAATCCTGCGATTCGTTTTGGGTTAAAATTCGTTACGGCGATTATCCTTCGTCCGATGAGCGATTGCTCGGAGTAATGAACGGTTATCTGAGCACTGGATTGCTTCAATCCAAATTCGCCAAAATCGATTGTTACTTTGTATGCAGGTTTTCGAGCCGCGGGAAAAGGATCGACTTGAACGATTTCCCCAACGCGCATTTCTACTTGATCGAAGACCGAAAAGGGGATAGTCATGATATTATCCTGTTGTATGTCACAAGAACTTAGTAGTTTACTGCTCCTTCGGCAATCCATCGTGCGATGTCGGCGCGATCAATCGGTGACAGCATTGGAGCTCCGAGCGGCATAGCATCCCCATACAAACCAGTGTTGTTGATCTTATGCCAGAGCACCGATGAAGAAGTATCGAACGGAACTACCCGATAACTCCCTTGGTAACCTTCCGTTAAGACTGATACAGTATTTAAAAACGTATTACCCTCTGAAAGATCCATGCCACCTGTGGGAAAACCTGTCATGTGGCATGTTACACAGTTTTGGGTGAAAATCCCCTGTACCCTTGTTGAAAGTTTAGTACCTCTGACTGCGGAAACTCGATAGTATCGACTGACTTCTGAAGCGAAATTGACATTGGCGGTAAATGATGTTTCAAGAGTAGGGATTGTGATAAACGGTATCGCATCGTAGGGATTATCATAGCGTTTCACGAAGTACAAGTTGGCACCGGTAGATGGATTCCAACTCATTTGCACTATGTTGTTTTGAGGAACCAGCGATAGTGAAATCACTTCAGTGGGAGTAGTTGCTTCCGGAATGAAGTACTGTCGGGTGTAGATGTAATCATTGCGGTTCGATTCGTCGCCATTTGCAGCATTCATTGCCAAGTAAAATCCGACCGTATCCGACCCTGCAGTCGGTGCTGTCCACGAGAAGTTCCAGTAGACCGGTCCATTAAATGAATTCTGAAATGTACCTGTCGTAGTATGTTTTAGATAATCGGGATCGTTTCCTACTCCCACGGAAAGTTGGGTGAATACCGGTGCTGTTACATTGAGGGATCCGGCTTGCTGGTAATTGGTTTCTTTAAGTGATGTTAGTTCAAACCCCCAACGGCTTTGTCCGGTTTGCTGTAACTGCATTTGCACTGTGTAAGTCTCACCCGGATAGTAAAAATCCGGGAGTCCGATAACCGAAATCGAAGCAGTACCCGAGTTAAGCGGATTTGAATCATGACACTCAGTGCAATTGTTCATGAGCGGTGGATTTCCAGCGTAGCCATCAAGCGGTCCACTAGAATATCCCATCGCTTGTCCTGTAATTCCTGCTATTAGTAATGTTGGTAGTAGCAATTTCAACACATTTCCCCCCAAGGATAAAAACTTGCAACGCGAACTCGATTTGATATATTGATGGTGAAACAATCGTAGTATCTTAGGGACGTGATACGTAATTATCTTGTGTGTATTAGTTATTTTTGAACGATTCTCGTTTTTCTTGGCAAGGGGTCACTCATGATCACTCAATCACAAATGGAAGCTTGGTTGATCAAAAACGGATTTCAGCAGAATGATAAAGGGGATTTTGTCCTGAAGAACACGAAGTATCGCCTTTTTTCAGATCGTTATGTCAAGCAACAACGCGATGCTGCGAAGAAATGGTATATCCTTGATGTGACTACTTATGTAGATCTGTTTCTCGAGGAGACCGACGAGTTGCATAAAAAGTGGCATTACGTCTTAGGTAAAAAGTTGTCGGATGTACCGCAACAGTTTTAATCGTATCATCTGTAACGGGGCTTGATTCCATCGAAAACGTAAGCATTGCCTTGTTTTCTTGACAAAGTCAAGGTTGAGTTCTATATTGATTTCGAGTCATCCTGGTTTTTTTGCACTTCTGTCTTTGGATTGCGGTTGTTATGAATACCCCGGAGTTTACTCCGCTCGATGCTTCTGATGCGGCGGGAACAGCGGAAATACCTGTTATCCTGATCTCAGGGTATTCTGAGGCAGAAGTCAGCCGGTTCGTAGATATTGTTAGAAATAGTAACCTTCGGGTTCCAGCCATGGCAATGGTTCCTGATGGTGTACTTGATTGGAAAGTCGGCGAATACCTCTCAACGATTCGCACTGAACATGCCACTTTCCAAACCTCGTGATATCTGTAATCTTACTTCAGCGTAGTTTATCATTAACGCGGAGAATCTGTTATGATTGAATCGTTAAAATTTGGAAAGTTGACAATCGACGGAAAAGTCTATGAGAACGATGTCGCTATCTTTCCCAGTGGTGAAATTAAACCATGGTGGCGGAAAGAAGGTTCCCGTTGTACAATGGATGATCTGGAGGAAGTACTGAAGTCGGGTGCGAAACGAATAATCATCGGAAACGGATTGTATCGTATGATGGGCATCGTACCAACAGTTCGAGCTGCGATTGAATCAAAAGGCTTGAAACTGGATATCTACCAATCTGAACA
Source organism: bacterium (assembly GCA_030247525.1). Lineage (NCBI taxonomy): Bacteria > bacterium. The sequence goes on from JAOTSC010000001.1 coordinate 45,663, forward strand.
AGCGGTTACCGAATTCAATAAATCGCAAAAAGACGGCAACGTGGCACTCTGTCTGCATATTCGCGAATGATCAGTTTTCTTTACTGAAGTGAAACGAGCGTAGGACTCTACGCTCGTTTTTTGTTAGTACCTTTTTTGGTCGCTTGAGAAGTATCGGTATCTCCCAACTTGACGACCCACTCATACTCCCGCTTTGTCAACGGTTGCACCGACAACCGCGACGCCCGAAACAACACCATGTTTTGTAAAGCCTTTACTTGCCTCAGTTCTGGTAACCCAACGGCACGAGAAAACTTCCGAATCGCTTTCACGTCGACCTGATACCAAATCGGTTTCTCCTTAGTTGCCTTCGGGTCATACGCTTCTTGCTTTTTATCGAATTGGGTGGGATCGGGATACGCCTCTGATGCTACTTCCCCAATGCCTATCGCATGAGGAGGCATCGCATTGGAGTGATAAAGGATAATTGGATCGCCTACGCTCATCTCGTCCCGCATTGAATTGCGTGCCTGATAGTTGTGTACGCCATCCCATCCGGTCGTTTGATTTGGCAGATTTGCAATATCGTCAAAGGAGCAAACATCGGGCTCGGTTTTCATTAACCAGTATCTCTTCCGCTTTGCCATTTTTCCCCGCTTGGTTGTCGAATGCTTCGTCGTGTATTTTAATGGATTCAAAGGTAATACGCGAATATGGTACTACTCACCGGGGCAACCGGATTTCTTGGAACACGTCTTTTACTCCGCCTCCTTGAATGGAAGGGGCAGGTGCGCGTGATTGTACGCGATCCGAAAGCATTGAGGGCAAAATTACCGGAAGAGTATCGCTCTCCTGGTGTCGTCGATATCTTCACAGGTGATTTAACCAAACCAAACATTGACTTTGAAAAAATTTATGAAGGCATCGACACCATCATCCACAATGCTGCGATTGTGAAGGTGAGCAGCGAGCGGTTCAAACCAATGTATGCGGTAAATGTCCGTGCTACGGAACGCATGTTGGGTGCCGCACCGAATGACTGCTACTTCCTGCAAATCGGTTCGGTGGTCGCCTACGGTCCAACCGGTCTTACTCCCGTCGATGAAAATTCACCCTTTCCGGCAAAAGCGATTTCACCCTATGAAGCGACCAAACGAGAGGCCGTGATTCTTGCCAGAAAACGGCTCGACAACGGTTTACCCTGTGGCATTCTTAATCCCGGGATTATCTATGGACCCGGCGCTAAAGGTTCATTGACGCGGTTCGCTCATTGGGTAGCGCACGGAAAGCTCCCAATCTTTGCAGGACGCAACTCGCTGGGAAGTTTCGTTCATATCGACGATGTTGTCGACACGGCGATTGAAATGTTGAAGCGGCGGGAACGTGACGAGTTTATCGCCGGAGGTGAGTCGCTACCGATGGGAGAGTTTCTCGATCTCGTCGCTACCGCGACCGGAGGAAAATCTCCACAATTCGACGTTTCTCCGACATTGCTGGCAGCTCTCACGACAATTCCTTCTCTTTTATTTAATCTATTTAGAAGCGAATTACCGTTTACACCAACTTTGTTCCGTACAGTAAACCACCATTGGGCATACTCCAGTGCGAAGGCGGAACGTTTGTTGGGTGTTCGATATCGCAATGCGAAAACCGGTATCGACGATTGGGTTAAAGCTGGTTCTTTCCAGTAACCGTCAAATCACAGAGTCTGGTAGAATTGCACACCCTACGCTTTTCTTCGCATATTATGCCCGTTTCCATCTTTTGATCCGCATTACCCGCAAACCCATCGGTGTTGCATCCCAACCCCGGTGCGGGAGGAAGCTATGTTAAACGCACTTATCGCAAAAACACTCCCCATCGTACCTAAATCGATTGTCTATGTAGTTGCAAGCCGGTATATCGCCGGACCAAAACTTTCCGACGCTATCAAAGAAAGCCTGCAATTGAACCGTTCCGGGAGAACGGTTACGGTCGATGTATTGGGCGAAAACATCGCGGACTTATCCGAAGCCAATGCCGCCGCCGCTCAGTACCATGAAGTACTGGAACAATTGTCGAAGGAGAAAGTCAACGGTAACGTATCGGTGAAACCAACCCAGATGGGATTGGGGATTGATCGTGACCACGCCCGGAAAATCTACCGGGAGTTGTTGACACTTGCCCGGGCGAAAAACACCTTCATCCGAATCGATATGGAAGATTCCCCTTTCACCGATCTGACGCTGGAATTGTATCACGGATTACGGAGCGACGGTTTCGACAATGTCGGTGTCGTATTGCAAGCGTACCTCAAACGCACCGTCTCCGATATCGAAGCCTTGGCGAAGATAATGGGCGGAACCCAAGCGGTCGGCGGCAAACATGTCCGGTTATGTAAAGGGATTTATGTCGAACCGGAAGCAATTGCCTTCAAAGGGAAAGAGGAAATCCGCACCAACTACAAGAAGTCACTCGATGCCATTTTCGATAACGATATTAGTGTCGGTATCGCAACGCACGATTTACCGCTGATCGAGTATGCCTTCGAGCAAATCAAGAAACGGAAGATTCCCCAAGAGAAGTATGAGTTCCAGATGTTACTGGGTGTACTTCCTAATCTTGGGCAACGAATAATCGACCAAGGGCATCCGCTCCGCTTGTATGTGCCGTTTGGCGAACAGTGGTATGCCTATAGCATCCGTCGGCTCAAGGAAAACCCGGCAATGGCGGGACACATCATTAAAGCGATGTTCCGGTTTGGTGGATGATCCAATTTGGATTTGCATGGACAACAGAAAAGGGGTGAACCATCGTTCACCCCTTTTTTTAATGCAAAACTAAACCCAAATCTCAAGAGTGTCAGGTTCGATCAATCGATTCCCTACAGCTTCTTCACCCACTTAGTTAAATCAGGAGGCAATGGCGACTCGAACCGCATGCGCTTTCCATTCGGGTGGTCGAATGCTAAAAGTTTCGCATGAAGCGCTAACCGGGGCGCTGGAACGATTTCGGGAATGAGGTCGAAAGAAGTGCCATAGATCGGATCGCCGAGGACGGGGTGCCCAGCCTCGCTCAAGTGGATACGGATCTGATGGGTACGTCCGGTTTCCAACCGACAACGTACTTGTGTTGCATAATGGTATTGCTGTTCCGGGAATACGTGGGTGATGGCGTGCTTCGCATGACGTTCCGGTTGATTCACCGATCCCCGCTTCCCATCGCCGCGATCTTCTATCAAATACGAATCGAAAGTCGTTTCCCGTGTCATCGTACCGAGTACTATTGCGATGTATTCGCGATCGATGGTGTGTTCAAAGAATTGCCGTTTTAGTAAATCATACGCGCGAGCAGTCCGTGCGAATACCAGCAGTCCGCTGGTATCCTTGTCGAGGCGATGAACTAACCTCGGTGAACCACTCTTCCATTCGGGACGAGCCAGTACCATCTTCTTGACAATAGGAATCATCAACTCTTCGAGGGTACGGTCGCCGGGGCGTTTGACTTCAGTCGGTTCCCAATCGTCGGTAGCGATTTGCGTCGTTACCCCGGACGGTTTTTCGACGACAGCAACATCGATATCGAGATAAACAACTTTTACGATATCTTCGCTATTGCTACGCTCGATCCGGGCAAGACTGCCGCCCGATGCCGGAGAAATTGCGATTTCGTTGGTTTGATTGACCCGCGCCGATTCTTCAAAAACCGGGATACCGTTCACCAGTACGTGACCACCATGCAACCATTTCCGAACAGTGTTCCAAGATGCGGTTGGAATTGCTTGGCGAATCGCTGTAGCAATTGTGATTGTTTCTTTCGTTGGAATCCGGAATGTTATGCGGGGAATTTCTGGCATTGCGATTACACTGCGAATCGAATGACAAGGATATCACCATCCTGTACGACGTATTCTTTTCCTTCCAACCTCGAGAGCCCCTTCTCTTTCAGGACATGTAGCGAACGGTGCTCAAGCATATCGCTGCCGCGCGTTACTTCCGCACGAATAAAACCGCGAGCTAAATCCGAATGTATCACACCGGCTGCACCAACGGCATTGGTGCCTTTCGTTAAAGTCCACGCCCTGCATTCATCTTCGCCTACAGTAAAGAATGAGATAAGATTTAGCAGCGAATAACACTCGCGAATAACGCGGTGCGCCGCAGGTTCGGCAATTCCCAAATCCGCCAGAAAAGCAGTCCGGTCGGCTTCTTCCAATTGCGCAATTTCTGCTTCGATTTCTGCTTGCAAAGAAAGTATCGTACTGCGTTCGGTTAACTTCGTCCGAATCGCTGCTTCCCAACCGGACACTTTTTCGGCATACTCTTCGCCGTAGTTGATGACGACCATGAGCGGTTTGTAGGAAAGAAACTGAAATCCCCGTAATAGCTTCTCGTTCTCCAAATCGATGTTCATGGTACGAAGCGGTTTTTCTTGTTCCAGAACGGCAAAGCACATTTGCATCAATTTGAATTCGGCTTCCAATGCGGGTGATTTCTGTTTCTTGATTTGTCCTTCCAATCGGGAGAGCCGACGTTCCACCAAACCGAGATCATTAAGCAGGAATTCCTCTTCCGCAGTAACGAACTCTTTGACCGGATCGGGCGCTGCTCCATCTTCCGCATCGAAACCGCGCAACACCAACACCAGCGCATTGGTCTGAGCAAGTGTCTTTAGAAAATTCTCATCATAACCGGCTTTACCAGCGCCTGCTTCGAGACCGGCGATATCGACATACTCAACGGTGGCAGGTATTTCCCGTTTCGGCTGGAAAATTGCCGTAAAATCCGGTAATCGGGGATCGGGTACCTTCGCAACAGCGACATGGGTTTCTCGTTTGCCATAGGTGCGATCGACTACTTTCCCTACCAATGCGGAGAACAATGTCGTCTTCCCAACGCGGGGAAGTCCTACTAAACCAAGTTGCATTTTCTTCTTTTCTCTTCGTCAGATTGTATGTATCGAGAGCGATTCTTATCGATACTCGGGATGAATTGTGATTTCGTTCTCGACAATTACCCATTTATCCCATGGATTAACAACCAATTCCGGGGTTTCCAGATAATAAAAGTCTGGCTTGAAGCTACCTGGATGAATGTACAGGGTACATGTTTTTATTTCACTGACCCCTTTGTTGCGCAATGCTCGCTCTGCCTCGTGGAGGGTATGACCCGACACTGCCAATTCGTCGACAAGGAGTACTTTACACCCCTCAACATCGTCAGGTGGTTCTACTGACCACCGCGGTTTCTCGTGGACGATTCGATCCCGCTCGCGGTATGATAAGCGAATCGGATACAAATCGATCCGGAACAGACTTGCTAAGACGGAAGCTAAGGTTAAGCCGCCTTTCGATATCCCTACGATGCAATCTGGTTGATACTCCCGGTCGATTTTGAGCGCGAGTTCCTTCGCCATTTCCCCGAAGCGTTCCCAAGTAATCTCCCGCCGCCCCTCATGGGAGTGAGTGTGAGTTTGCATGGCACCTCCCTAATGGTTTCTTGCATTCTTAGTAAGATACACCGCTCTCACCGGTATGCCAATTGTATATTGTACTTTTAATACAGCAGAACATCACGTTTCAATGGGAGGGGAAAACGGAAATGGAGTATACATATAGATACTTGTTGGTGGAGGTTTCCGAGCGCATTGCGCTGGTTACAATCAATCGGCCGGAAGCATTGAATGCACTATCCACCAAGGTTATCGAAGAGATTCACGATTTTGCGACCAAGGCGAAATCTGATCCGGAGATTGGTGGAATCATTGTGACCGGGGCAGGGGAAAAGGCATTTGTCGCCGGTGCCGATATTACCGAATTGAACACGTTGGATGCCGCCAACGGCAAGAAATACTCGGAAAACGGAAATACCGCTTTCCGATGTTTGGAAACATTACCGAAACCGGTGATTGCCGCCGTGAATGGGTTCGCATTGGGCGGAGGGTGCGAATTAGCTATGGCATGCCATATCCGAATCGCTTCGGAAAAAGCGAAGTTTGGACAACCGGAAGTGAATCTTGGTCTAATTCCAGGATTTGGCGGCACCCAACGGCTCATGCGGCTGGTCGGGGTGGGCAGAGCGCTTCAATTGCTGCTAAGTGCAGAGATAATCGATGCAAACGAAGCATACCGCATCGGTTTGGTAAATAAAGTTGTTCCACCGGGGGAATTGCTTAGCACTGCGAGAGACCTGTTAAAACTAATCCTGACAAAATCGCCCAAAGGGCTCGAGTATTGCATTGAGGCCGTATCAAATGGACTGGAACGCCACTTGGACGAAGCATTGTCCGTCGAAGCTTGGTGGTTTGGACAAGCTTGTGGGACACCGGATATGAAGGAAGGCACCGGAGCTTTTTTAGAAAAACGCAAACCGGTATGGAAAAGTAACTAAAAGTTTTCGTACGTTAGGAGTGCGGCAAATACGCCACCCTGCCTCGAATTCACCGCCGACAGGAGGATGAAATGAACTCGTCCGAAGTCACCGTCACTTTACGCGAGCACGTAGCGGAGATTACGATCTCACGCCCGCCGACGAACTTAATTTCGCTTGCATTAGCCCATCGGCTCAATGAAGAGCTGGTTCGGTTAGCGCTGAACAAAGAATTAAAAATCATAGTCTTGCGAGGCGCTGGAGGTGTCTTCTCCTCCGGCATTAACGTCGAAGACTTGACTCGTGAGCGCGTCGGCGAAATGATGCACGAACTTGACAAGCTCTTTGAAAACCTAAATGTACCCGATATCATCACGCTGGCCGCAGTAAACGGAGAAGCGTTGGGTACCGGATGCGAAATTGCGTTGTTTTGCGATCTCTGTGTCGCCTCAGCCCGTTCGAGTTTTGGACAACCGGAAGTCGAGTTGGCACTCTTTCCACCAGTTGCAACTGCATTGCTGCCAAGGTTGGGCGGGCGAAACCGCGCCCTTCAATTGCTGTTAACCGGCGATCCGGTCGATGCCCAAACAGCGAAAGAAATGGGTATCATCAACGAAGTGTTTCCATCAAACGAGTTTGAAGAACGGATGCGGGTATTCCTTCGCCGGATTGCGCGCCACAGTCATGTCGCGTTAAGTCACATCAAACGGGTTGTTGATGGTGGCTTGTATGAACCGGTGACCCGCGCCGTCAAGATGAGTGAAGACATATTCTTGAACGATTTGATGTCGACTTCCGATGCTCAGGAAGGCATCAAGGCAGCACTGGAAAACCGGCCACCGAAATGGTTCCGTGGCTAAGAATATTGGAAGTGGCGGGTGACATACCCGCCGTTTTCAATTGGATACTTGGGTGTAGCGATGAGGGCACAGATCGAGAAGAAACGCAGACCATTTCGTTCACCGTGGCTGTTTAAATGGTCTTGGTCGAACGATTACAGCCCCGATGAGCTCCTGCAAAATCTGATCGCGCTGTTTTTATCACCTGAGCGGCGGGCAGAGCGGTACATTGCTAAAGGGGATCGCTTTTCTGCGGAAAAACGGCATGCGCTCGCGGTAGATAAATTTCTTGCCGCATACCGGCTCTACCACCGAATCCGCAATGATGCAGTTATGCCGATGTTGCTGGCTGTCGCCGAGAAAATCACTGCTGAGTATCGTGAGTTGGGTGATCGAGAAATGGTACAATTCTGGCTGGATCGTGAGTTGGAGTACCGGTTGGATTTGAACGTCACACAGACACGATAATATTGCGTTCGCACATAAAACGGGCGGGTACACAAACCCGCCCGTTTTTTTTGCCGTGTCTCAGTATGGCGTTCCAGGACCAATGCCGGGGGCATTGCCGCGAATCCAATTGTTAATCTTTATCCGGTCGCCTTGCGATAAATGAATGTTCAACGTGTTTTTCGGCGGCATCTTTTCTTTCGTAATCACCATCTTGTAAATCAACCAAATATTCTCACGGACTTGGTCTGGACTCATCACATTAAAGTTCTCTTCGATTCTGGATCCACCATGGCATTCTAAGCAGGTCTGTTCAAATATCGGTTTAATGTCGGTTTCCCACTGCAGTTTCGTTTCCGCATAAGGTGGCTTTGCCGAACAACCGAACAGCCCAATGGTAACAAGAAGCACGGTTAGTAGTAACAAGACTTTCATTTGGTTCCTCCCGGGTTTGTTGCGCCCCCTAAGATACAAACTACAACGGTTATGATGAAACAATCGATTTGGAGCTTTGTTGTGAGAGCGGTATTATTAGCGGATTACCCCCTCAGCTTGGCTTTGGGGGATTTCGTAGTTTACTTGAGCAAACCATGACATTATTGGAAGCGCTGCTTCCCCACCTTCATTGCGAACCGGTTGACCGTGCCCTCGAACGCAGTCTGCGCGGGTTAAACACCGTTATCCCCGGCGATGGCGATTCGTTGCCAGCCATTCTTGCTGCGATGATACAGCAAGAAGCGAAAATTCGCGATATTGAACGAATTATTGTAGTAGCGGCAAACCGTTCTGATGCCGAAGCGTTACATGACGACTTAACAAACCTCGAACCGGGTAAAGTATTTATCTGTCCGCAGCGCGAAGCGTTTCCCGGCGATAAAGTTGGCGCCCCCCCCGCGGAACAAAGCGAGCGGGCATTGGCGCTCGAAGCATTGACTACTATCAGTGACGAACCGATTACCATTGTTTTACCGGCGGTAGTTTTGTTGGAAGGAATTGCCAATCCGAAACCTTCTTTACAATTCGCAGTCGGTGATTTGCTTGATCCCGAGGAGTTATCACAGTTACTAATCGAGGCGGGGTTCGACCGGGAAGCGATGGTTTCCGAACCGGAAGAGTTTGCTCGCCGGGGTGGGATCTTCGATTTGTTCGGTTGGGGAGAAGAGAAGTTTCTTCGGATCGAACTCGACGACATCGAAATAGTTTCCTTGCGATTAGTCGACCCTGCGACTCAACGATCTGTAGTTTCTGTTGAGAAAGCGTCTATTCGGGTACAATCACCCATCGCCGCCTCCGGCAATTTCTTACTACAAAATCTGAATCCCGCAAAGACCCGTTTTGTTTTTTCCGATGCTACCGGCGTCGCATTTGCTTGGCAGGATTGGCATCGCGCTGTCGAAGAGCGTCCCGATATCGAGCACCCACCTTACCTGTCCGATTCAGATGCTGCAAAACTTTTGCAGCCGTTTAGCAAATTGCTCTTTACTTCTTTTAAACAACCGAGTTCGGCGCTTTTGGAAGAAGTACCCGTCGATGAAACAGTCGCCGTTAGCGAATCCGGAGTGCCAAAACCGCCCAAACGAAAACCGATTAAACTGGTGCCGGCCGACGCGGTAACGATTGAATTGACCCGCCATGCATTACAAGAGTTTCGCGGTGATCTGGACGCTTTTGAAGGGGGTTTCCGGCGACTCGAAGGACAGCACTGGAAAAGTTTCCTATTGTGCGATTCCGATCGGCAGCGGGAGCGTCTTTTCGATTTATTCGACGCTCACGAGGATTCCCGACTGACAGAACTCCCAATTCTTGTTCCTTCGCTCCATCGCGGCTTCTCGCTCACCGACGCTAAACTGGTGTTGTTTACCGAGCATCAACTCTTTGGTAGAACCCGCCGCCGGGGGCGTCACCGCCGTTTCATCGCAACTCCGATGGCAAAGAGTCAACTCGACGGATTACGCCGCGGCGATTATGTAGTACACGTCGATCACGGAATCGGGCGATTCGATGGGATCGAACGCATTACCGTGGCAGAGAGCACACAGGATTGCTTCAAGATACTGTTCCATGGCGGCGTTTCTGTGTATGTACGGATGGAGCATTTCCATAAACTCCAACCGTATCGCGCGGAAGAGAGCGAACCGCAGCTCTCGCGGATTGGCGGCGGCGAATGGATGTCAGCCCGAACCCGCGCGAAAAAAGCGGCAACCGATATGGCAAAACACATCCTCGAGTTGTATGCGACCCGTGCGATTATCGAGCGCGAACCGGCAACCGGAGATGGTGTTGCACAACACGAATTTGAAGCCGCATTCGAGTACGAAGAGACACCCGACCAACTTAGCGCTACCGAAGAGATTAAGCAGGATTTGGAGAGTCCTCGTCCGATGGATCGATTGCTCATCGGCGATGTGGGATTCGGCAAAACCGAAGTGGCGATGCGAGCCGCCTGGAAAGTACTACAGGAGAATCGGCAGGTCGCGGTTGTTTGCCCCACAACTGTACTCGCCGCGCAACATGGCGAAACTTTTCGCGAGCGGTTTCGCTATACCGGCGCGAATATCGAAGTAATCTCCCGTTTCGTACTTCCCAAAGAGGTGAAGCGAATTCTCACCGAAGCGAAACAAGGGAAAGTCGATATCCTCATCGGCACTCACCGGCTGTTAAGCAAAGATGTTGAATTCCGCCGGCTGGGTCTCGTCATCGTCGATGAGGAGCATAAGTTCGGGGTGAAGCACAAAGACGATCTCCGTCGAAAACGCACCGAAGTTGATGTGCTGACATTAAGCGCTACTCCGATACCCCGGACGTTGCAAATGGCGCTGTCCGGCGCCCGTGACGTTAGTTTCATTCGTACTGCTCCGGCTGAGCGATTACCGATTGAAACCGAAGTCGCAGCCTTTGACGAGCGCTTGGTGCGTGAAGCTGTTCTACGTGAAATTTCCCGCGGCGGACAGGTTTTCTTCGTCCACAACCGGGTGGAAACGATGCCGCAAATCATGATGCGGCTACAGAATATCTTGCCGGAAGTGCGGATGACGATGGCACATGCTCAATTGGCGGGTCATCAGCTCGAAAAAATTATGCTCGACTTCATGCATCACAAGTATGATTTGCTGCTTAGTTCGATGATTATCGAATCGGGCATCGACTTGCCGAATGTAAATACGTTGATTGTGAACCGTGCTGATGCGTTAGGATTAGCCCAGTTGTATCAATTGCGCGGAAGAATCGGCAGGAGTAACCGGCAGGCGTATGCGTGGATGTTGACGCCCGGAGAGGCGATGGTAACATCAAACGCCCGGAAACGGCTCCGTACTCTGCAAGAGTTCAATTCACTTGGCGGAGGTTACGAAATCGCTTTGCGCGACTTAGAAATCCGCGGTGCCGGAAACATATTAGGTAAAGAACAATCGGGTACAATCACTTCGGTTGGTTATGATTTGTATCTTGAAATGCTGGAAGAGGCGATAACAGCTCTGCGAGAGGGGAACGACCCGGAAACGGTTGTTGTCGCGAAAGAAGAGGCTCCGATCCGGATTGAGATTCCTGGCGAAGCGTTGATTCCCTCCAGTTACATCGAATCAATCCCGGAAAAAGTCGAATTCTATCGACGATTAGAGCGGATGCGCGAAATTCGTGAAGTCGATGAGCTGCAGTCGGAGTGGCGCGACCGCTTTGGTAGACTCCCGGTAGCAGCAAACCGGTTGTTGCTTGCGGTAAAAATGCGAATCGAAGCAAAACGAACCGGCGTTGCGAAAATCACAGTTTTGCCTGCCGAAATCCGGCTGGAGGCAAAGCTGCCGGAAGACGCCAAAACCCTGCAACATCCAGAAGTTGCCGCCTGGATGCTTCGATTCAACCGATTCTTTGAGAACAAGGAGGCGTGGGTAACATCCAAGCCGTTGGGAATTGCGGTATCGGTTAGGAAAGGGTCAGATCCCGACGAAGCGGCGTCAAAAATAGTCCGAGAACTCACGGGTATTCAAACGATTTAATTTCAAAAATTGCTTAATCCGCTTGCTTACTGTGTATCGAATGACAGAAATTAGTCCATCGTTTTCAATGTTAATTTTGTTTGGATATCATGCGACAGTGTACAATTCGTAATCTCCGCACCGGGATGGTGCTTGGCAGACCAGTATTTGACGATCAGTTCCGGCTATTGTTAGCGCAAGGGACCGAACTGAATCTTGAATACATCGCGCGTCTCCAACGCTACAAGTTTAACTTCGTGTACATTCAGGAAGAAGGTACCGAATCTATCGTTGCGGAAGATTTGCTCGACTTGGAAGATCGGCAACATCTCTTCCATGTGTATCAACGAGCAGTAGGAGGAAAGCCTTCTAACGCTCGTTCAGCTATGATACCCGAACGAGCAGCCCCTGAAGTACAGGCTCCTCCTCCCACCCGGCTACGGATGTTAAAGCAGGCTTCGTCTTCGCTATTGGATAATTTGTTACAATCACCCATTCAACACTTCTATCCCAGTGTGAAAGTTGCCGAGAAACTGCATTTTCACCACTCGCTCGATGTCGCCATGCTTTGTATCATGATTGGCATCCGACTGCATTACCCGTTCCGTGAATTGGAAGCGTTAGCATTAGCAGCCTTATTGCACGATATCGGAAAATCAAAACTGCCAGAGTCACTCTCCGAGAAGCCGGGTGACCAACGCACCCTTAGCGAAGAGAAACAATACCGGGAACACGCTTCACTTGGCGCTGAATTAGTAAGCAATGATCCGATGCTCCCGCTTAGTGTGGGGGTTGCAATATATCAGCATCATGAGAATTTCGATGGTAGTGGCTTTCCCGAAGGCATCCGCGGCGATCCCAACCCACCGTTCTCAGAACGGAACAAACGGGGATCGATTTTTCGCCATGCCGAAGTAATCGCAGTTGCTAACTATTTCGATAATTTGGTCAATGGCAAAACCCGCACCGATCCGTTAACACCTTTGCAAGCCGTTGAGGAAATAACTGCGCTCGCAGGTACTCGCTTTCATCCCTACGTCGTTACTGAAGCGATTTCAATTATCAATGTGTTCCCCATTGGCAGTTTAGTCCGGATCAAGCAAACCCGTCAAACCGACCTGTTGTTGTATCGTGGCGTCGTATCGAAAGTGTTTTCGGAGGATCTTCATCATCCGGAAGTTTTACTTTTACGGAATGACCGTGGTCATAAATTGGATCGGCCACTGCTGGTCAATTTAAAGGATGATTCACAGGCAAGGCTTGAATGTATACTTGAGTTATGAAAACCAAAAATCTTTCAAATGTTTGAAAATTACTATTTTTCTGACATTTCTTCGTATAACTTATTGACGCATTCATGCATGAAACCCAGTTTGGCAACGGGGGTATTACCAAAATGGAAAACAGCGCTATCGCCACTTTCATAACCCAGCGCCCCAGTCGCGCCGAAGTCTTTCTTGCACTCGAAATCGATTACAGCGTAGTAGGTTCGCAGACTCTTGCAGAAGTATGTAAAGCAAAAGGTATTTCAGTGAACGAAGTGTTAAAACGGATTGTCGACCATGACCAGCGGACTCGACATACCGAGGAATTCGACTGGTCGAAATCTACCCTACGGGAGTTGGTTCAGCATATCGAAGCCAATCACCACCAATATTTGCGGACGGTACTTCCGAAGCTTTTCGATCAATTACAAGGAGTAGCCCAGCTTTACGGCAAAGAACATCCGGAAATCCTTGAGTTGCAGAAGCTGTTCGGAGCTTTCCGGTTTGCTGTTGAAGCGCACCTCTTAAGCGAAGAGAAAGTGCTGTTTCCGACGATTGTTGCTTTAGAAAGTGGCGAGTTACAGTGGCAGGGTGATCACTCATCGAGCGAAGAAATAAAAGTCCGAATCCGGGAACATGATACTTCAGCCGACGATATCAAACAAATGCGACAAATCACGAATAATTTTTGTGCCCCCGACGATACTGGTGAAAGTTACCGCAGTGTTCTCGATGGACTTTGCCAGTTAGAAAAAGATTTGCATCTACACATCCATAAAGAGAATAACATACTCTTTCCCCGAGCGAGTCAGTTGGCAATGGAGCAACTGAAAGCCGGTTCACATCATTGACAACTCACAAAAAAACCGGACAATGTCCGGTTTTTTCGAGTGGAGCTACGAGTTTTCGATCGTTTGGATTTGTGAACCTCCCTGCGGTCCAGTTATCCATTCTTTTTCGTTAACTCGAGCTCCAACTCAATCGTTACTTCCTTCCCCACCACAAAACCACCAGTCTCCAACGCTTTGTTGTAAGTCAAACCGAAATCTTCTCGATTGATAAGTGCCGTTGCTCGTGCTGCGGTTACCTTTTTGCCCCAGGGAGTATCAAGTATTGGAGTAAAACCTTCCCCCTTCAGCACGATCTGGCGGGTAACACCACGCATGGTCAAATCACCTGTTACTTCGTACTTGCCTCCTCCCAACGACTTCGCAGATTTCGACTTAAATATCATTTGTGGATGTTTTTCCGCTTCGAAGAAATCAGCACTCTTCAGATGGGCATCCCGCTGGGCATTGCGGGTATCGATCGAATTAACATCTATCTTTGCCTCCACTTGTAACGCTTCCGGTTTCGCATCGTCGAAAATGACTTTTGCTTCGTACTTGTTAAAGCTACCTCTCACTGTCGAGACCATCATGTGTTTGACAGCAAAACCAACGCTGGAATGCGCGAGATCGACTTCCCATTCAGCTGCAGCCGCCCCACCGCTGATTACAAACGCTGCGACAAGAGCAATTGTTGTTTTTCCGATGAATTTCATTCTGCCTCCCGTTTTTGCTAATTGATAAAAACACGTATTGTTCGATGTCGAACGAATAGAGGTACGGAAGAAATCAAGCGCTTGTTGGACAAACCAACATCTCATAGAGAATAGCAGGAGTTAAGTGCTCTACTGGGGAGTCGTATGGCGCTGGCGGTTGGCGATAATCAGCCAAGCGATCAGGATGATGAGGAAAAAGACAAACAGCGCCCAAGCGAGTGCTTGTAGTGTTTCGATCAGGGTTCGCACCATTTCCAAGAGCAAGCGCTCATTATTCAAAAGTAGCGGCGCGAAGCTTTCTTCGCCTCCACGTTTTGCCGGATTTATATACCGTTCGATATCGTAGATGCGAACACCACCCCCGATACCGATGACATACAAAGCAAAAGCGAGGTAACGGCGAAATGCCAATGTGATATCGTCGGGAAAAATTTTGCTCAGCATTTTCAGGACAGTTTTGTGAAACACCTGATTAACCGAGAAGCAGGTCGCCGCGGATAATGCAAGAGTCAAAAACAACAATGTGATAACCATTACAACTCTCCCCACTCAGTTTGTGTCTGATTACAAGGTATTCCACTTCTTATCCTTTCCAAAACCAAACTTCCTCATTTCGATACAAAAGCTTTCTTAGGCACCTCCTCCATCTTATCTTGTCGTTTGGCAAAACAGTAGCAATCGATTTGGGAGCTATGATGAAAACCGTTTCAACTTTGTTTCGAGCAATCACCACCCGTAGTATCTTCTTTTGGGTTCTTGCTTTCATAACATTTGATTCACCGGCACATGCCCAGGATAGTCTCAACATTCGCTTAGCTTCCCAATACATGTATTGGGATACTGCGATTGACATCGTTAAGCGAGGTTCCATTTCGGCGATTGCTACCGGACCTACCGGGGTTGTTTTTGCTGAATTGCTGAATAATACTATCTCACAGACTGGATCAATCCAGACGCAAGGGAACGCTGAAGGGCTTAGTTATGCGAACGGTTTATTAGTTGTCTGTGAAGGGGTCAACGGCATAGAAATCTTCGGTTGGAACGACACGTCGCCAGTAACGTTGCTATCTAATATTTCCCTACCTACTACACAATCGTACTGCTCGGCAATCAAAGACACAATTTTAGTGATCGGAACACTTGATGGGCTCTATACCTATTCCATCGCCGATCCAGTGAATCCAGCACCCATTGGTCATATTACTCTAAATGTCAATGTTCGAGCAATCGCGATACGCGATACTATCGCCGTGCTATCAGTTAGTTCTCCTGGACTACTCATCATCAACCTTGCCGACCCGGTAAACCTTCCCACAATTAGCTCACTCGAATCTACTAGTTCGGTCATGAGTTCCGCTTGGATCGATTCGACCCACATTATCTGCGCCGAATCCAATCGGGTACGAACCATCTCGCTGGAAAATCCGGCGTCACCACAAGTACTCGGACAAGCGACCATGTTGGGAACTGCGACTTCAGTCACCGTTCGTGATACCGTTGCCTATGTCAGTTCTCAGTCGGCAGGGCTGCGAGTCGTTGGGTTGTCCAATCTCATGGCACCATCGATTCTGGGAGGCGGTTTGACGCAATCTGGCGCTCGAAAAGCAGTTCTGGAGGGTCAATTAGCGTTTGTTGCCGATGGTCAATATGGTTTTAGTGTGGTGGATGTATCCTCGCCGACAACACCATTACTGTTTGCGTCATACGATCCACCGGCTCGGATGGAAGCAATTGCAAAAATTGGTGATTATGCTTATATCGGATCGTTTGGAAAAGGATTGCGGATTGTAGACGTTTCTAATCGCTATGCACCGATCGAAGTAAATTCAGTTTTCTCGGATCGATATCCAATTGATCTTACCACAATCGGAAATACAATCTACTCGTTAGCATCCTATCGTGATCGTGCCTTACAAATTGTTGATGTTGCAGCACCGCAGAACCCACAATTGTTAGGTTCGTTTCCCCTTTCCTTCGATGCCTATGGGTTTGATGCGAAAGATGGCTACGGATTCATTGCTTACGGAACCTATGGATTACGGGTGGTTAGCGTTCCCACGAATCCTACCCTGATCCGTTCCATTGATACGATTGGCTTTACCCGCGATATCGAAATCGTCGATAGCACCGCATTCATTGCGGTCGATGGCGGAAAGCTACTCGTTTGGAATGTAGCAGACCCGATGCAGCCACGGCAGATTTTTTCCTATACGTTTACCGGACACCCGCAATCGATTGCGGTTTCGGGACAGTTTTGCTTTGTCGTCGACAGTGACTCAGGGTTACGGGTGTTTAGTGCCGATCAGACCGAACGTCAGCAAATCGCAACAATTCCTATACCGAATCTTTTATCGATTGCCGTATCCGGTTATCATGTATATGCTGCTTGTGGGTATGACGGGCTAAAAGTGTACTCGCTACATAATCCGTTCGATCCCCGTTTGGTCGGGTACTACGATACGCGTGGCGCTGTTTTGGAGATAACAGTCGAAGATGGTTTTGCCTATGTTGCTGACCGAACCAGTCTCAGTATCTTCGATTGCAATGAAGCGGTATCGGTAGAAGAAGAAACTTCGAATCGTCAATTACCAAACAACATTGCGCTGTTATCTGCTTATCCAAATCCGTTCAACGCATCTACAACCGTCACATTTTCCCTGCCGCATACAGCGCCGGTGAGAATTCAGTTGTTTAATGTTACTGGACAACTCCTCGAAACATTGTCGGATAGCTACCGGGAAGCCGGAACGCATTCCTTCTCGTTCAGTGGAAATAATCTTGCGGCGGGAACATATATCATCGCCGCTCAGCTTGGGAATGAGCAGGTAAGCAAGAAAATTGTTCTTCTGAAGTAGCAGTTATTCGAGTGGTGCTTCCCGTGCTGTTAATGCGGTGTAAAGCGCAATAGCGGCAGCAACCGATGCATTCAAACTTTTCAGCGCACCGGGCGACGGAATTGCCGTGACGGCGTCGCAAACTTTTCGTAGGCTTTGCGACACTCCACTCCCTTCGCCACCAATGACCCAAACGATTCGTTCCGGCAGTTCTAAATCGATTATCGATTGTTCCGATTCCTCAGCTAAGGCAAATACCCAAAACCCGTTCGCTTTGAGTATATCAATCGCGTGATTTAAATGCTTAGCACGAACAATGGGAACATGGAACATACCGCCAGCCGAAGCTTTGGCAGTGGCAGGTGAAAGCGGCGCATTATGACGTTCACCAACAATCACCCCATCGGCGCCAAACACTGCTGCTGAACGAAGTATCGCACCCAAATTTCCAGGATCTTCAATCCCATCCAACATCAATGCCGTTACCGGTTTCCCGTTAGTAAGTTGTGTCAACCAGTGATCAAGGGGAATGGTTTCCACTGAAGCCAGTCGGGCGGCAACCCCTTGATGACGAATGCCGTTGGAGTAGCGGTCTAATGCAGCTCGGGGAATCAAATCGACTGGGCAAACGCCTTTTGCCGCATCTCGAATCTCTTGAATAATGTCACCGTGCGATTCATCAGCAAGGTAAATCCGTTCGACCGTTTTTTTCGCTGCTAACGCTTCCAGCAATGGTTGGCGTCCAAACACCCAGCCTTCGCGTTGCTCGATTATATTTTCATTATTATTCGACTCGGTCGACATTCGATCCCTTTCTAAACTCGGCGTTCCACCATTCCCGGAAGAGAATAGTACCAATCGCCGTTACCGGTACGGCAAAGATCAAACCAAACAAACCAAACAGTTGTGCACCGATCGCCAACGTAATCATCGTCATTAAGTCGGACATCCCAACCGCTTTTCCCATAATCCGAGGCGTGAGAAAATTCCCTTCGAGAAACTGGATTATTCCATACAGTACAACGATTTTCACAATTACGAACAACCCGCCGCCGCCGGTAAGACCAAGCAGGATGGCGAGAATCAAACTTAGTAAAATCCCGATATATGGAACGAATGCCAATAGCATCGTCAGTACAGCAATCGTCAACGCGTAGTTTACTCCAATTATCGCTAACCCAATTCCGGTCGCACTCCCGATGAATGCGGCGATGAGTAGTTGGCCGCGTAACCACCGTGAAAGAATCTCACTTACCCGCTCACCATAAGCCATCCAACTACTCTTTGTCGGTTCGGGTAACTGGGCAAACAACCGTTGCGAAATGGTGCGAGAATCCAGTAGTAGATAAAGAGTAACTATCGGTACCAGCAACAAGTTCAATAGCTGGTTCACAATGTTCCCAGTTTGCTTCACGAGAATTTCACCAAGATTGGCAAACTGAAGCAACGCTTTTTGTGCTAATTGGGGAAGCTTTTCCTTAAACAACTCAAAGTCAAACTGCTGGAGCAACGGGATGCTCTGTAGATAGGGAAGCCATTCTTCCAGCAGCTTTGTATGGATTCGCTCATAGTACACTGGCAATAGTTTCGCGAAGATCTCCGTTTGATCAAAAATCGCTGGCAGGATAATCGCAAGTATGATTCCCAACAAGGAAATAGTTGACACTAAAACGAATGGAGCGGCAATTCCCCGTTTTATCCCTCGTCGGCAGAGTGCATTAACGGGTGCTCGCAGAACGACTACCAATAGTATACTAATTATCGCGGTTGGGAATAATGGCTTGATCAGCCAAACGACATATATCAAAAACAAAACAGTGACAGTTCGCAGAATTGAAACCACCGCAGCATAGCTCCGATAGGGCCACAGCAAGATTAGAAGCGCCATATAGCTGATTGGAACACCAAGAATCGAACGCAATCCATACAAAAATGCTGCGAACAATCCTGCTCCGGCAATCGTTAAGATTGCAGCATTTAGCCAATAGGGTAATTTATCTGAGCTATCGTTCATTGTCCACTTGTACTCTGTTTTCTTCAAGAAAGTAACAATGAATTCGAGCGGAACCTATTCCAGATCACACTTTATTGCTAATTTTTCGATTTGACTTGCGAAAGCTCATTCAGTTTCCGATTTTGAGTAAGAGGCATTTGTTCAATAGCTTTTTTAGGCGAAAAAGGAATGTTTAAAACTAATGCAGCGAAATTGAGACAACCACCATTTTCCGGCGCAACATTACGGAAAAAGGTCATGGGTTTAGTAGGAATTACTCTACTATCCTTGCTTGCTTTTGACGCGGGCTTCTACATTTTCCTCTCATCCCGGCATTACGACAACTACGAGATCAAACAAATTAAACGCAATGCTTCTCGCGCAATCAATGCGATCGATCAGGAGTTATACCATTTAGACATCTTTCTTTCCGATTGGTCGGCATGGGACGATACCTATGAATACATTCAAAACCACAACGAAGAATACGTAAAGGCGAACCTGCTTGATAATACTTTCGTCACCAGCAAACTGAACTTAATGGCTTTTCTCGACAGTACACACCAAATCGTATATGTGAAATTGTATGACCTCGAAAACGGTACTGTGATTCCGATCTCAGATTCGCTGCACGATTCGATCCAGAGTTATTCAAAGCGAATTCGCCTCACCGACCTTGATGCCTCGCTCAACGGATTAATGGAGTATAGTGATGGCATCATGTTTGTTGCCGCGCGACCGATTGTAAAAACAGATCAAACCGGACCGGTTGCTGGTACTCTCATCATTGGACGAATATTCAACCAAGAGAAGTTGCAAGAACTGTCAAAAAATCTTGAATTGTCTATTCGTTTGGTGAGACCAAGCGATCCCAACCGCACTTCCGATGAGATACATATCATCGATGTTCTCAAGAATTCTAACGAACCATACGCTCGCTTCGATAACCCATCAATGTCGACAGGATTTGTGTTAATTAAGGATATTTGGGGGGAAGCAAATATCCTGCTGGAAGTTCTTATCCCCCGCGAACTGAACACGCTTCGCGCCGATGAATTTGTCACCTCAGTGCTGCTGCTAATCGTCATCGCAGTTATGTGTATCGTGTTAATCGGAATTCTATCGCGAACGGTTTTTAAACGAGTAGAGCTTCTCAGTGAGCAAGTTAGTTTAATTGGCTCATCACTCGAAAGTAAACAAACTACGGCAATCTCCGGCGATGATGAGTTGTCGGGTCTCTCAACGGAGATAAACCGAATGCTTACCCGGTTGCAGGTAACAACCGAGAGTTTGCGGGAATCGGAAAAGCGGTTTCGTGACATTCTTTCCAATGTGCAACTTTTGGGATTCATCCTTGACGCCAAGGGTCATATTCAATATTGTAATCGATATTTGTTACGGGTTACCGGCTATGAGTTCGATGAAATTCTTAATCGAGATTGGTTCGAGTTGTTTCCCCCGGAGGAGATGCGGAAGCAACGTCGTGAGAATTATCTCGAACAGATCCGAACCGAACGTTTCACTACAGTATCAATTCATGAAATCGAAACGAAAAATGGTTCGCGCCGCACCATCGCTTTCCATATCACTCCTTTACACGATAATAGAGGTAACGCAAATGGTATCGCAGTAATCGGAGAAGATATCACCGATCGTCTGCGAGTTGAGCGCGAAAACAACCGGTTGGCGACTCTTGTAGAATCCGCCTCTGAGGCGATTTGTTTATTTGACCGCGAGAACCGGATTATCTATGTAAATCCTGCATTTGAAAAATTGTACGGGTACCATGAAGACGAGTTGCTTTTTAAGCAAATTGAAATTTTATCCTCCACGAAGAATCACCCTGACGCATCCTCCTTAATGATGGAAACTCTCAACCAAGGTCAAAGTTGGCGCTGCCGGGAAGTAAATCTGCGTCATGATCAAACGACCATTGATGTCGAGGTATCATTTGTACCGGTACGAGATCTTGACCGCAACATTTTATATTTCGGTAGGTTCGCACGAGATATTACACAAGAAACGGAATTACAGAATCAGTTAAACCGAGCACAACGGTTAGTTGCGATTGGCGAATTGACCGGCGGAATTGCTCACAATTTTAACAACTTGTTAACTGCAATTATCGGCAATATTGGATTGGCGAAAGCAGGTTCTGATGGAACTGCCGAAAGCTACTTAACCGATGCGGAAAACGCCAGT
>JAOTSC010000002.1 GCA_030247525.1 bacterium
AGGAACCGTACATCGGCAAAAAATGTCCGATGGCGTAAAGGATAGTAGTAGGGACAGACGCCCCTGTCTGTCCGACGACAATGTTCGCGACATGGTTCCCGAGTCGCGAACCACTGTAGGAAAATCTTTCACGAATTCGACAGACAAGAGTGTCTGTCGTACCGATTCGGGTCGAACCCCGAGTCCCGAATCCCGAACCCCTACGAATGGAACCCCCATTGCCCAATCCCCATTGCCCATTGCCGAGCTTCTCCTGCCAACATCCTTGGGGGAATTGCGAACGGCGCTGCCGAGTGTGTATCAAATCTCGGCAAATGGAACACGCAATGAAATCGATGCGGTATTTGAACTAACCGACAAAAACACTTTCGGGATTACGCTCCCCAATGGCTACAACCCCGACCATTCTTTACGCATCGATCCACTTGTTTACAGTACATTTTTGGGGGGAGGGAATACCGACATTGCACAAGATGTACTGGTTGATCGTAGCGGGATGATTTACTGTGGCGGTGAAACGACTAGTACGGACTATCCCCTTACGCCAGGTGCCGTGCAACCTTTCTACTTGGGGATGTACGACTGTGTGGTAACGAAATTTAATAGTGCATGTACGCAACTGCTATTTAGTACCTATCTTGGCGGGTCTTCCATGGACGCGCTGTTAGCGATGGCGTTAGCCAATGACGATGGTATCTATTTTACTGGCAGTTCCATGAGTCCCAATTTCCCCACGACGCGGAATGCGTATGATCGTACCTTCAATGGTGGCGAAGGGGATGGCGACGCCATTATCGTACATCTCAATAGTAGCGGTAACGAATTGCTTGCCAGCAGCTTCTTCGGTGGCACCGACAACGAAAATTCTGGATTTATCCTTCGCAGTCCAAGTAACTACATTTACATTGGTGGTTATACCAAGAGCCCGGACTTGCCAGTTACTGCCGGTGCGTTCGATACATCCTTTACTCCCATCACTAACTGCTATCTGGCAAAGTTCGATGCTTCGATTTCGAGTCTATTGGCTTGTACTTTTATCGGCGATTCTGGAGGTCAACTGCTCTTTCACGCCGAGTTGTCCCGTGATGGCTCGATTCTCGCTGCCGGAACGACGACCTGTGCGGCTTTTCCCACAACGCCGGGAGCCTACCAAACCGAGTATCGTGGTACCACCAACCAAGTTATCGGCGGTGATGGTTTTCTACTCAAAATCGATTCTTCGCTGTCGCAATTGACATTTTCGACACTATTGGGCGACAGTGCTATCGAAATGATTTATGCATTCAAAGTGTTGAATAACGACGATATCGTCTGTACGGGCTATACGAACTCACTTCACTTCCCTATAACAACCGATGCTATTCAAGATACGTTTCAAGGGGGGGGGTGCGATGGGTTCGTAGTGAAGTTTAACGCAACGGGTACCCGGTTGCTATATAGTACCTACCTGGGTGGTAACAATTCCGACAACCTTTGGGGAATTTGTATCGATTCGACGAATAAGATTGCGATATGTGGGAGGACACAAAGTTCGAATTACCCGACGACCGCGAACGCGATTCAACCAACATCCGGTGGCGGTTTCGACGGCATTCTCACCTATCTGGATAGCAGTTGTTCGCAGTTAGTAAATAGTACTTATCTCGGTGGTTTCAGTACCGACAATTGTTCACGCATAAGGCAGATCGGTGACGACGAATTTCTGGTCGTCGGCTTTACCGGAAGTCCTGATTTCCCCATTACCTCCACCGGTTACGATACAGCTCAAAACGGTGATTGGGACGTGTTTCTCCTGAAAATTATTCTTGATCCAGTCTCGGTCGCTACGGAGGTTTCTTCTCATCCGAATGATTTTTATTTGTACCCCAACTACCCGAATCCGTTCAATGCAACGACTCGCATTACTTACTCAACGCAGTTTCCTTCCCGGGTACGTTTGGTCGTCTACGACGTAACGGGTCGCAACGTTGCGACCTTAGCCGACACATTCCAATCGCCCGGTAAACACTCACAAGTCTTTTCACCGCATACCCTACCCTCGGGTGTCTATTTTGTCCAGCTCCAAGTCGGCAAGGAAGCGGTATCTCGCAAACTCGTTCTCCTAAAATAGGAACTAGTACAATCCAACGGCCTTAGGTGTATCAACCGAAGAGGAGCGCATCATGAAAATTGTCGTGAATCTTTTCGCATTAATCGTTCTCGTAGCTATATCTGCCGCAGTAGCAAACGCAGTGATCAATTTTCACGGTATGACTTGGAACGGCAATTCGGCATACGCACGGGCGTATGCGCCAAGTGGGTATTCTGGATTACAAACTGTAACGTTTTACAACGCCAAGTGGGAATGCGATCGTTGGTGGGATTCGACAGCGAGTGCGATGTGGGTCACCGGCACCTACGATTCACTGACGCATTCAGGCGATACGCTTCATTTGCGGTTCTATCGCGGCTTGAATAAGTACTATTACAACATTGCCGATACCAATGCGACACCCGATTCGATTCGGCAATTTTACAACACATTGACTAACTATTACAATAATGATATAATGGATCCATTAAGGCGAATTTATTTTGTAGAAGATTCTCTGATGCTTGCTGCGATGGGTCGGGAATATGTCTGGTATCAGTGCGATATCCGCAGCATCGATTTCCTGCGATATGGGAAATTCCGCTGGGATGTTCGGGCAAATTTCCTGAGCGATTTGAATGGCTACTTACATCCGGGATTGTGGATCTGGCATGACGATTCTATCAATACCAGTGCGACACCTGACGATACCATTTACTCGAATTGGCAACAAGCGCAAAACGAAATCGATTTTGAGTTTGGCGGATGGAGTCAACAACTTGGGGGATGGACTGACCAGAGTGGTTGGATGAATACGGCTGTCCAACCGTGGACCGGTCCGGATGCCGGGAATTGGGCTTGGTGGCCGGAACGCGGGAGAAATCTTCCGATCCAAGATGGCAGTTCGACTCATGAAATCACTTACCTACCGGAATCAATTCGATTCTTCAGTTACTGGGACACAACCGGAACCGATACATCCTGGACATTTCCCGATCCTCTGAACCCGACACCCCGCCGCGGCTACATCAATAATGCCGGATGGGGCGGTTTAGCCAGTGGTAAACCGGAACCCATTCGTACGGATTCATTAATTCTTGTGCCACGTTGCGGAATCGGCAATCGCGCCCGGATCGATTTATTGGATAAACTGCTCGGAACAGCAGAATATGACGATGGCGATTCATTCGAAATGGTTGTCACAAATTTCACGTGGACTGGCATCCCCGATCTTTCGTTTCGGGATACCGTTGGTGGGCCGTGGCCGTGGGCAACCGGTGAATGGCATCCATCGGGTTGGCATAAGTCGATGATGGTGACGACCGATTCGAATGTTACAACGACTACCATCAATTCAACCCATTCGTGCGATACCATCCGCTATGGTGAACGGGCGTGGGTGTATTGGGGGGTTCGTAACGTCGGAACCGCAACGATTCCGCCAAATGAAGGAATATCTACTTCGTTCTATGATAATGACGAATTACTCTTTACCCGGCAGCGCTTGGATTCGTTAGCGATTGGTGCAACCCTCTACGATTCGGTACAACTATCTTTAGAACCCGGCAACCACTGGCTGAAACTGATTACTGGTGTCGAGTATGGCGGTAGCAGTTTGGAAGAATTGCGGAAAAGCAATAACGCCGACTCAATCAAGATTAATGTCACTGTTCAGGACGCATCGTTAAAGAACACTGATGGGAGTGGGTTGTCACTGCAGCGTGGCGCACACTGCACAGAAGCAAAGGTAACTGTGATGGGCACTCGATGTTTGTACTTCAGTTTGTTTACCGATTCAATTGGCAGAACTCATTGTATGTAGAATAAAAAATCTTCGTAGTTCAGGAGCTTATGTCCGGACATTGCTAATCCATCTGCTATCCATCTGCTACAAATTGGGGAAAGTACTGTGGTTCTGTTCGGAGCTACAGTGATCCATTTGAAAGCTGTTCCGTTTGGTTGGAGCCAGAAGGTCACCTCCATCGTTTCGACTTCATCCGGAACGCCGAGATCCCAGTACACTTTCTCTTACGATTGTCTACTCCATTCTACAACCTTCCGTTATCAAGCTCGTGAATTGGAGAAAGATTCTTAGTTGGGTTTCCTCTAAAATGAGAATGAGGAATTTTCCGCAATGATTGAGTGATATGACACAAGTTGAAAGTGTGGAAAGTTATGAGAAGGGTTTCTTGTTACTTTGGGCTCCACAATTCTTTTCTATGTACTGTAATAATAATTACATAGAATATCGTTGCGTTCTTTTTGCCGTATCGGGTGACTACACAAAGAAACGGCACAGCTCTTGCACAGCTCAGGTTGTCAAAAAACCAAGCCCTACGTGAATTGGTTCACTTTGTCAAAGTTTTTATTTTACTTGTTTGTTAGGAGGATAATACGTGAAGTCCACGCTCACCTTCGTGGTGGCAATCCTATGTTTCGCTGGGCTCTCGTTTGCGCAGATTAGCGGCACGCCGCACGATCTCTCTTCCGCTACCAGCGGTTCCAACGCTTACTACTCCAATCAATCGCAAATCTGCATTTTTTGTCATACGCCACACGCTGCCTCATCCGCTCGCACTCAATTGTGGAATCGCAGCGAACCTGCTGGAACATTTCAAGTTTACTCCAGCCCGACGATGAATGCTTTTGATCCAACCGGTCCGATACCCAATGTGACAGGTTCTTCACTGATGTGTTTGTCCTGTCATGACGGTGTTACTGCATTAAACTCATTGGTCTATAACGGTAGACATGGTGTTCCTCAAATGACAGGTGGAAATACGCTTACCGGACTCGCCAATTTGAATGACGCCAGTGGATTAACCAACGATCACCCGGTTTCGATTAATTATGCAACCGCTGCCGCAGCTGATGCTGAATTGCGTCCGATTGGCACTTTGCCCGGCTGGGCAATCAAAGATGGCAACTCGATTCAATGTTCAAGTTGCCATAATGTTCACTCTTTTGGCGCAACTTCGGACATGCAACCTTTCTTGAATGCATCGAAGACGGGTTCCGCACTTTGCTTGCAGTGCCATATTAAGTAAACCGGTAGTTTAGCTGCGTCCAGTTCAGTAAGACGAAGCGATCTTAAACGACATAGCTTTTTTTTTTACAGGGAATCAGTGTCATGAAACGTCATTACGTCGGAATCCTAATGGTGGCATTAGCACTTTCTTTGTGCTGTGCGCTAGTTGCAAATGCCCAAATCGTTGGCACGAAGCACGACTTATCGCTAAACGGCGGTGGATATTGGGCTGGTAACGACCCGGCAAATCAAGTTTGTGTCTATTGCCATACGCCCCACGCCGCATCGACGACCCAAAAGCCGTTGTGGAATCGTGCTGCAACCGCAGAAACTTTCATTCCGTACACCAGCTTGTCCTACAATGGTGGAAATTACGCAGCCGACCCGACCGGACATCAACCCATGGGTGAATCGAAACTTTGCCTTTCTTGCCATGATGGTATCACGGCACTAAATGCATTACTTCACACCTATGGTCCCCCCATCCAAATGGTTGGTGGTTTCGACCAATTGGGTGATGTATATTACCCCGGTTCCCCTTACTCTACGGGAATGGGTGCGAACATCGGTGAAAACTTTCCCGGCGGCGCTGGTTCCGGCCATACGATCAACAACTTAGCAAACGATCACCCGGTTTCGTTTGCGTTCAACAACGCTTTGATTTTGGAAGATGCAGGTGGCGGCGCAGCTCAACTGCAGTTACCAGCAACCGGCAGCGCAATCAAACTGTTTGGCACGAATGGCGACCAACTCGAGTGCAGCTCCTGCCACAATGTTCACAGCAACACCAACGCACCATTCCTTGCGATGAGCAACAACGGAAGTGCGATCTGTTTAACTTGCCACATTAAGTAGTCTTAATCGGCTAAGCATAGATAGAACTAAGTATTGTGAGTACCTCACCCTCTAATATCAGTTACCATCAGAGGGTACTGAATCAAAAAAAGTGCCACTCTCCAGACCTTTGGGGAGTGGTTCTTTGCTTGATTACATCATTTTTTTTTTGTGTCACGTCGGGAATTGCTCAGCCACGACTGGCATTTCAAGCCGAACTGGAATCCGGTTATCGGACAACCCAGAACTTGAACGACCCTTCTTCAGGAAGTAAAGGCAGCGAATTTCTCCACAATTACGGATTTGGGTTGCGTGGGTATATCCTGTCCCCCAACTTTATATCCTACCGAGCCGGGATGCGGCTTCACCAATCCAATCGAAAGTATGGTGACACCTGGACGATCACCCGCACACTTGATCTTATTGATTTGAACACTCACGTTTTCCAAAACCGGCCGCTTTCGTTTAAGTTCAATTATCGACGAACACAATCGGACTTCACTTATGGTCGACAGACCGATCGGAAGTACGATAACTTTGCCGGAGCCGACATTCTCTATCAAAATCCGATACTCCCGTCGATTCAACTCAGTTATCTATACAACTCCACGGAATCCGATAAATATGGAACTGCCGGCTCGCACATCAGTTCGATTCGATTACAACGCTACACCGATTTGGCGACTGTTAGCGCATTTTTTCTGGATGAACAGCGCCGCGATTTGATTGGCGGTCGATTTGCTCGTCACCAGCAAATCCAATTGGATGGACAAGCGAACCTATTCGACCGAACAACCACCTTGACCTCCAACTTCGAGTATGCCGGTTACAACAACAATTACCGTTCCACTCGCTTTGGTACCCGGGTGTTAAGCATGCCCAATCCGAAGAACCGGGTGTTAGCACAATATGGCTTTAACACTACTCAAAGTATTGGTTCCTCAACATACTCAAATGTGCTCCAAGCGGATTACAAACGATTCTTTACCCCGGAGTTGACTGGAACAGTGCGGGGTAGTCTTTTTCGACAGATGCAACTCACGAAAACAACCGAAGAAGAATTTGTCAATCGAAGCGTTAGCGCAGGTTCCGAGTATATTTCAGTAAAGCTGCATAACGACAAAACGATGCGCACGATTGCCAACGGATTCTTCGATTACGACAAAAGCTCCACCACCGATGACAGGGTAGTGTTTCGCTCTGTTGGCGCTTACCAGATTCAACAACGGTTTACAACAAAGTTTGCTTGGTCGAATATGTACACGCTTTCGGGGCGGGTATCGCGTACCCGACAATTGAATGATTACAACGTAAATCATACGTTTGAAAATCAGATGTCGTTTACCCCAATTCGCGTCGTTTTGCTTCAAAACATGATTACCTTGAAGGATCAAGAGGGGAGACGGTTCACGCGAGGATTTGAGAATCGTAGCAATCTTGCGTTACTCTTTTCTCATGGGTTTTCGGTTCGTACCGGCTTGATCACTAATGTAACAGTACAACCAGATTACCGACGGGTTGATTATTGGACGAGCAATCTTGGATACGAAATCACAAGAAATCTGGTCTGGTCAGCCCAATCTTCCTACACGTTGGACCGGCAGGTAGATGTTGAATTCGGGAAGGTCGAATCGAGTCTTCGCTATCAATTGAATGAACTTGCACTAAGTCTTCAAGCTGAAGAAAGCATATCTCAAGATCGAAAAGATTTAACTCTATTCGTGAATGCATCGAGAAAGATCGGTGGTGGCCTTGCGAGATAAGCGACATTTCGCATCGATTGCAATAACCCTGCTGGCCGGAGTACTTGTTATTTCGGTTATCGGATGCTTTTCGTCTCAAGAAGCAGTAATCCGGCAGCCATTGAGCCCGATAGTATGGCCACAACTACCGGAACAAGCCCGTATCCGTTTCGAGTATTCCTTTCAGTCGCCGGAAGAGCTTGGTGTAAAAAAGGGATTGTTATCTTGGTTAGCAGGAGATTCTAAACAGAATCAGTTGATACAACCGGTTGCCGTGGCAGTGTCCGATGATGAGACGATATATGTGGTTGATGTGACGGGTGTATTGTCGTCTTATCAAGTTGCGACGAAAAAGTACCGTCAACAACGATCAACAAAATCGGGATTACTTCATACACCAGTTTCGTTAACGTTGGGAAAAAACGACTCCGTGTATTTAGTTGATTCAGAGAGCAAAAAGATTACAGTTTACACAAACAAACTTCATCCCGTTCGTGAATTGGAAACCGGGTTAGATCGTCCAGCCGGGATTGTTTGGGATAAGTGGTCGAATCGGCTATGGATTGCCGATGCCAAAGGAAATCGAGTTGTCGCATTCAATTTGTCCGGCAAAGTAGTTGCCCAGATAGGGGATGGGCTCGATTCATTAACAAAGTTGAATACCCCAACACATCTATGCATCGACTCATTGGGAATTTATGTAACCGATGCCTACAACTTTCAGGTGAAAAAGTATTCATTTGCGGGTACACTGACACAAACGTTTGGTAAGTTAGGTACTAATTCCGGAGCTTTTTCGCGACCGAAGGGAATTGCCATTGACTCTGACTCGAATCTGTATGTCGTCGATGCATTATTCGGTAATGTGCAAATTTTCAATCCGGAAGGAAAATTGTTGCTCTTTTTCGGAACAACGGGCGTAACCGAGCCGGGCAACTTCAATCTACCGAACGGAATCAGTATCGATCATCGTAACCGGATCTACGTTGCTGACACCCATCACGGGATGATCCAGGTGTTTCAGTATCTGGCAAAACAGGCGACGACAAAATGATGAACGACTCGAAAATAAAGTTTCAGACTCGATTTCAAGTTGTTACTGTAACCGCTGTTTGTTCGTTGTCTTGTGGGGAGGAGCCGATGGGACATCCAAGCAAGCTTACCATCCCGAGAATGTTGGCTCGCATCTTCCCGATTATCGTCTCAATGATGATATCACTCGCATTAGCACAGCCGGAAGCGGTGACCAATACAAAGCACAACCTGTCAAGTTCCGGGACTGGCAACATTCGCGCGGTGGCTGAAACTCAGGTTTGCATATTCTGTCACACCCCGCACGGTGCTTCTTCGGAAACGCCGCTTTGGAATCGCAACGCAGTAACTACCACGTTCAGTATTTATCCGTCGGGTGGTTCGATGCAATCGACGGTTGGACAACCCAACGGCTCAAGTCGACTCTGTTTGTCGTGCCATGATGGCACTGCCGCGATTGGTGTGGTTCGTAGTCAAGCGGGACCGATTTCACTATTGGGAACAACTGTTGGTGGGATGTTACCGGCTGGTACAAGTAATTTGGGGGTGTCGCTTACCGACGATCATCCGATTTCATTTACTCCCTCATTGCTTGATCCTGAAATTCGAAATCCGCTGCCTACCGATCCCGTTCATCTTGATCAATCCGGTCAAGTGCAATGCCGAAGTTGCCACAATCCCCACAACAACCAGTATGACGACTTCTTGGTAGCGACTACAAATCGGGGGACGTTGTGCACTACTTGTCATATCGAAAGCGGATGGGATGTCTCTTCCCATGGCAATCCACAAAATCCATTATTCAATCAATTGACAGAGCAAGCATGTAATAGTTGCCACGTCCAACATACGGCAGCATCTGGTCCAAGGTTACTGCGAGCGGTAGAAGAAAATCTCTGTTTAAGTTGCCACGATGGTACCCAAAATGCGAGTTGGGAAACTTCTGGTGCTGTGAATATGATTACGGTTTTCCAAAAGACTAGCCGACATAGTGTTTCGATGAATGCCGGGGTACACAATCCAGGCGAAGGTCCCTTGAACTCGATACCAACTCCTTCGAGCTATTTACCGGAAGAATCGCCGATTGCCCAACGCCATGTAGAATGTGCCGATTGCCATAACTCTCATGCATCTACAACCGAAGACCAAGTTGGACAAATCAATGGGGCAATTCGGAATGTGTGGGGTGTATCGGCAGGCGGCACAAAAGTTGATCCTGCGATTTTTGAGTACCAGATTTGCTTTAAGTGTCATGGAGACTCACGCAATCTCCCGACGAATCAAACGAATAAGCGGCTGGAGTTCGCCATTACGAATGCCAGCTTTCATCCAGTGGTCGCTCCCGGTACGAGTTCGGATGTTCCCGGTTTGCTTGCACCATGGACGACATCTTCGACGATGAATTGTACCGACTGCCATAACAGCGATGAAGATGGTTCGCCACGTGGACCCCATGGTTCGATATACAGCCCATTGTTAAAACGAAACTATTATACTGGAACACGTGAACCGGAAACTGCGTCACTGTATGCATCATGTTATGAGTGCCATGATCGAACGAGTCTGTACAATCCTTCGGTTTCTCATTTCGGTGAGCATTCTCGACATGTGGTTTCCCAACAATTTTCCTGTTTCCTTTGTCACAGTTCTCACGGCAGCGCAAACAACCGACACCTTATCCGGTTTGATAGCAATAATTTGAATATCTCACCCTCATCGAGTGGAAGATTAGAATATTTGCCCAGTGCGGATGGGCACGGAACTTGCTTCCTGACTTGTCACGACCATAATCATAATCCGGGTATTTACTGATGGCATTTCGAATGATGAAACGGGTAGTTATCGTTGCAATCACTCTTCTGATCGGGTACTTAACTCTATCGGGAGCTGGCTCTGCACCTTTGCTACAGGTGATGTATCCTTCTAAAAGCAAGATGGAAGTGTCGACGCCTCATCATTATCTCGTGGGAGATGTCGATACGTTTACGGTAACCCGATTGGAATTGTCGCGCACTACCGAGCGGATTGATCAAATGACAGCAAAGTCCGGTTCCATTCGTAGTGAGTTTGTGAAAAAGGTTAGTGGATTGTTTTCC
Source organism: bacterium (assembly GCA_030247525.1). Taxonomy (NCBI): domain Bacteria; species bacterium. The sequence goes on from JAOTSC010000002.1 coordinate 10,804, forward strand.
CGTGATTTCCAGATTACTAATTTTGAAATCACAGTGTTTTCCTTGAAACCGAATACGAAAGAAGTGAAGCATTCGATTTACTTCCCCGCACAGAATCGAGTCAACCGGGATGCTTTTTGGCAATCACACGAGTTTCAATCGATTTATGAGAAGGTTTTTAAGGATTCGTTGTTCCGTGGTCTCAATTTTGTCGCGAAAGGTAATCTTGTTTCCCATGTCGAGTTATCAAAACGGCGGTTGCTGGACAAACTCGGTTCAAAATTTGTCATGCGGGTCGATTTATCACCCGGACAAAATGATTATACGCTTCGTGCGATGGACAATTCCGACCGAATTTTAGAGGAACACCGTTACTCATTCCTGTATAAACCAGCAGTGAGCGAAGAAATCAAGAGTTTACCGGGATACGAAGCGGTGAAGTTTCACACGCCGGAACAAGAACAAAACTGTGCCAGTTGCCACCGGATGAAACCGAATGCATCGGAGTTGACTTCGAATACGGCAACTGTCCGATTGTGTTATCCTTGCCATGTCTGGGTGACTGCCAGTACCAATGTTCACTATCCCATTACCGAATGGAATTGTTTCTACTGTCACAGTGCACCAAAATCCGGTGAATCCGGGTTCGATGTTTCCGATAAACGCAAAAGCGATCAAACCTGTTTTGAGTGTCACGAAGACCTGAAGGATGCTTTGGCGAAAACCGATTTTCCCCATGCTCCTGCTGGTTCCGGTGATTGTCTTATTTGCCATAACCCGCACGGCAGCGATTTTCGCGGGATGTCAGTCATGAAGCCGAACGACCTTTGTCTTTCCTGCCATGAGAAGAAATACAGCAAGGATCACCCTGTGATGATGCATCCCGTGCAGGGCGTTCGTGACAGCAAGTCTCCGAAACAAGAACTATCGTGCGTAAGCTGCCACAATCCGCACTATGGAAGTAATGAGAAACTCTTTTATAAAGCGACCGGAACCTTCCAGCTTTGTCAGGAGTGCCACAAAAAATGAACGTACGTCTGTACAAACATCGAATTGATCAATGGCGCGACTGTCATTCCGTTCCGCTCAACTTGTCTATCCTTGTTTTGTTGTTGATTCTCGGTATTGTGCCAGCCAATGCACAAACCCTTTTCGGACAAAGTGGTGCGCTTTCCACTCCTTCCGCTGACACCTATCCTGCAGGAAATTTCTCGGTTGGAAGTTACTTTCGTTCTTCATGTTTTCAGCCAGAACGGTTCGACGCTACCAGTGTTTATTTGATTACTGGATTAAGTCCAACCACCGAAGCGAGTTTTTCTTTCCCGGGAATTTGGGGTAACAAAACACCACCTGCTCATTTTGAAATCCCGGCGCAAATCAGCTTCAAGCAAAAAGTGTATTCCTTACCGAAAAACCGCTTCCGCTTTGCGGTAGAAGGAATCATGCAACGCCGCCCGATGGGGGAAGATTCCGTATATGATCAAAGTGCAAATTGGGGTCTCGGTGTAATAGGCAGCAGTACATTTGGTCGAAATACCTATCATCTGTTTTACAGTCGCATGGTGTCTCGCGGCAACAAGAAGAGTCCACAGGATTTTGCCGGCGCTGGATTGGATCGCTCGATTTCCGAGAAATTGGTTTTCAATTCCGATATTTATGTCGTGTCCGAGAATTTCTTTACCCAGCGCAAAGAAATCACTACGATGATGGGTTTTCGTTATCGGGTGAACTCCTATTTCCATGCAATTGGTGGCGGCGGTGTCGGTATTACCAAGGGTAGCAATGATTGGCAGTATTTCCTCGGACTTTCGTTTACAACCGACATCAAGAAATCCATCTATACAACCTTAACAGAAACGGTTCCACCCCCACCACCGCAAAGCGATCTTTACGAACAGCCCGGTTACGACATTGCCGCAGGTATTCCACCACCCGGATCACCGGAAATCATTGAAGCTCCGCATAAGAATGGCAATGGGAATGGTAATGGCAACGGTAAGAAGAAACCACCATTTATTTTTACCCGGTTGTTCTTCGATGAGAATTCATTTGAGCTAAGTGAATTCGAGCAACAGAACCTCCAGTTAATTTCGCGGGACATTAATAAAATCGGTCGCGACCAGTGTTTAACGGTTATCGGTCACTCCGATCCCACCGGTTCGAATCAAGAGAACTATGCCATTGCGATGACTCGTGCGTTAACCGTTGCGGGAAAGATTATCGACAGTGCCGGGTTATCGCCGGAGAGCGTCATTATTGGCGGCGCGGGCGAAGTAATGTTGTCGGATCGAAGAACGACATCGAATGCGTTGCAGATGAACCGGCGTGTCGAACTTCGCACCTGTAATCGGTTAAGTGTGCAATTGGACACGATACCTGAAGATAGTTGTACCATTCGTCAAGCAATTCAATGGCGTTCAGGCTCACACGGTATAGCAAAAGGTTTCAAACAGCTTTCCGTACAAATGGCGAACTGTCTGACGAAACTGGGCGAATTGCAACCAGAAGAATTCTATATCATCTCACCGAAGTGGGATCCCCAAGTTGATTATCGGACAACGGTTTACCGGACAGCGCTATTTTGGTTGTACACTGTGCAAACAAAGCAAATAGCACCCGAACGTTGTTTTCTTAAACTTCAGCCCGAATTGAATTTTGCCGGTGAAACTGAGAAGAATGCAGCATCGGAAGTTGGAATTGACGCACAACTCATTCATGTTGAAACTGGGTCAGACTCAGCGACCGTTCGGATTCGCTTTACCAATCAACAAAAAAGTGTCAAACGCTCGGTTTATATTGTAGTCACAGCGAATATCGATGGCAAACAAATTTCCGTTGTAGGTGATACACTACCTGAAGATGCGATTCCCGAGTACAATACGGGAAAACGGTATCAATTCAAACACCAAATCGAACGAGAGTTTTCATTTCCACTTACTACGCAGGGAAGCAGTAAACCGGACTTCCAAGTGTACTTCTACGATGCAAATGGAAAAACCCTTGGTACTACGCAAGCACTAAAATCGGAAGGGTTATCGCCACGATGGGCGAAGCGGTTTGCCGAAGCGCTTCATCTATCCGAAAAGGCAGTCGAACAACCGAGTGACTTGGAAATCAGTATTCGTAAGTATCGCAGCAACGATGTTAGAGATTTTAATACCGCAGAAAAGTGAGGATTGGATGTTTTGTATCCCCCGTAACTGGATGTTTCGTTTGTTCGCTATTGTTGTTTTAATGATGACTGTAAGTATTGTGATGGCATACCCGCAGGGACATCCGATGGCGGGTGGTTTAAAGAAGTCGGCGGATAGCACGAAAAGTATGGATTCGATCCCCCAAACACCGCTCCCGACATTCGATAAAGTTTGGATTTCGATTCGGAAAAGTAACGGCGACAGTTTAGCGCCAATGGCAATGATGCCGAATGAACTCTATGCACTAAAAGGAACCGATGTCTTGTTACGTGTTACCGATTGCTATAGTCATTGGATGATTAAAGGAAAAGCGGTAAACTACTCGAAAGAGGAAAAGAACCCGGCGGTGAAAGTCGAGATACTTAAGGGTGAGACGGTATTGTATACCCGTTGGGCATTCAAAAATATCCCGTTCTTTGGAATGAACAACATGATGGGACACACCCAATCGGGTGATAATCAACTCTATTTCACTTTGACAAAATATGAAGGGATGAAGTGGTAATTGTAGTGGTGAATAATGCTTGAACTGCCGGTGTGAGATTTCACAATGCAGTTGGCAGTATTACACTACCACACCATTCGCGTAGTATTAAAGCGATCTTATAGCTAATCAATGCATCCTTTCCTTTGCGAAAATGATTCGAGGACTGCAAACGACGATTTGTTCTTGAATTCCCGGTTTCCGATATGCTAATAAAAAAATTCAGTTTGCGATACCGGATCATCGCCTCGATGGTCTTAGCAATGACGATACCCATTGCCATATCGAGCTGGATTTCGATGAACGAGCACCGGGAGTTAATGATTGCACAACACAAGCGATATCAGCAGTCGCTGATACAACTCGCCTTGAACAGCGTCATGCTGTTTATGGACACCAACCACCCCACTGAAATCCACAACTCCCTGACAGGACTACGCGATGAAACCCACATCAAATCGATTCGAGTCATTTCCAATGAGGGTATAATTCGTTACAGCTCGAGTCATCATGAAATCGGTTCTGCCGTTCCCGATTCGTTGTGGCGGCGCTTATCTAAGAAACCGATTGATATGAAGACGCAAGATGTCATCGATTTCACAAACCAAACAATGACACTCGTTATGCGGATACCTAAGGAGCAGCGCTGTTTGGCTTGTCATGACGAACAAAGTCTCAACTTGGGTTACATAAGTATCGTCGACGACATATCTAACATAAACACCGAGCTGAATATCCACCTTCGCGAATATTTAGTGTTATCGACCGGGATAATACTTACCGTCGTGTTGACGATATTTGGTATTCACCTCCGTTTTGTTCAGCGCAACATAAAGCACATGGGCGGCGCAATATCAAAAGTCGAGCGGGGCGATTTTCGCTCGCATATCCCGGTTGACGACTCAGAAGAGATTGGGACATTAGCGCGCTCGTTCAATGGCATGATCGATCGCTTGAATGTGATGCGCGAAGAGCTGCGGATTGCACACTTGAAGGAATTGGAACGTGCCGATAAACTTGCCAGTGTCGGGCAGTTGGCTGCGAGCATGGCACATGAGATAAAAAATCCGGTTGCCGGCATCTCCAGTGCGATGCAAGTCTTGATTGAAGACCCCGATCAGGACCAGCAAAATGTCCAGATTTTTGAAGAAATCGCCCGTCAAGTAACACGCATTGATCACGCCGTGAATAGTTTGTTGTATTTTGCTCGACCGAGTGAACCACGGATGTCATTCACTTCGGTTGACACCCTGTTGGAATTTTCGATGAAACTGATTCTTCAACAGGCACGACAAGCGAATGTAGTTGTCAAACAGCATGTGGATGAAAACATCCCGGAGTTGTATGTCGATCCCGGACAAATCGAACAAGTTCTGGTGAATCTTTCGATAAATGGCATTCAAGCAATGCCGTCCGGAGGTACATTAACGATTTCGGTGACATACCAAAAAGAGTCAGACAAGATATTCTTTCGAATCAACGATACCGGAGAAGGTATCCCACCCGAAAAATTGAAAGAGATTTTCAAGCCGTTCTACACCTCCAAGCATAAGGGAACCGGTCTTGGACTATCGATTTGCACCGGTATCATTACCCGCCATGGCGGCGAGTTGTTTGTAGATAGTGTTGTAGGCGCTGGTTCAACATTTTCATTCGTTTTACCACGGGCTTCCCTTGCTTCCCAATCCAAGCTGTAGATAACTTTTCCAGTAACCCCCTCTTAGCACTTGAATTAGAACCGTTTCTTATTAACTTACATTGCGAATCGGCTATCGAACTCACGATTCTTTTGAATCAGACCGATTAGCAATGAAAGAACAATCATACAATTCCATTGCTTGTGGACAGGGGTGAGCGTGTCGGATTACAAAATCAAATTGTTGATCATCGACGATGAAAAGTTGATCGGCTGGTCGTTAGCCAAACAATTTGAAAAGGACGGTTATCAGACTTTTACAGCTTTGTCGGGGGAAGAAGGACTCGAAGTGTTCCGTCGGGAATCCCCGGAAGTGGTGTTCCTCGATAACCGGTTACCCAAGAAATCGGGATTGGAAGTCCTGAAAGAAATTCGACATCACTCACAATCCACCATCGTCATCTTTATGACTGCCTACGGATCTACCGAGACCGCCGTCGAAGCTATGAAACTCGGTGCCTACGATTATGTGAACAAACCGTTTCAATACAACGATGTCAATTCAATTGTCGAACAAGCAGTTAAGGCAAACAAACTCGACGCGGAAGTTCTGGATATCCGTCGTAAGCTTATGAGCCGCTACGGTTTTTCCAGCATCATCGGCGAATCGAGCCAGATGATGCACATCTTTGAGATTATCCGAAAGATAACACATTCAGAAGCTTCGACAGTTTTGATTTATGGCGAATCCGGCACCGGCAAGGAAGTAGTCGCCCGGGCGATTCATTACGAATCAAATCGTTTCCAGAAACCATTTGTAGCGATTAACTGTGCAGCATTACCGGAAACCCTATTAGAGAGCGAGTTGTTTGGCTATGAGCGTGGTGCATTTACCGACGCCAAGCAGATGAAACGCGGACAGTTCGAGTTGGCGGAGGGGGGCACCCTGCTCCTCGATGAAATCGGTGAACTCAGTATCCAAATGCAGGTGAAATTACTTAGAGCGTTGGAAACCCGAACATTTAAACGACTGGGTGGTACACAGGACACCAAAATCGATGTCCGGGTCATAGCAGCGACGAATCGTGACCTTCAAGCAGCAATAGCTGAAGGGCGGTTCCGGCAGGATCTTTATTTTCGTCTGAAAGTCGTCACGGTGCAGCTTCCCCCTCTGCGAGAACGTCCCGAAGATATTCTGATACTGTCTACTTACTTCATTAATCACTTCAACAGGGAATTTTCCAAAAAAGTTACCGGACTTGATGAACCAGCTCGATGTGCAATGCTTGCGTACGAGTGGCCGGGAAATGTCCGTGAGCTCAAGAATGTGATTGAACATAGTCTCGTACTCGAAAATGATACCCTCATCCGGTTAGAGCATCTTCCAATAGAAATCCTTGGCAAAAAGCCTCAAAAAGTAGATCCCAGCGCTGTCCAATTAGAGTTTCCGGTCACCGGATTCCCTTTAGAGGAAATCGAGAAGCTGGCAATCCAGAAAGCACTTAACTACGCCAACGGCAACCAATCAAAAGCGGCAGCTTTGCTTTCAGTCACCCGTGACACAATTCGTTACAAAATGAAGAAGTTCGGATTACTCGATTGAGCGAGTTTTTCGGGAAAGCTGAGGATTTACGCGCAGGGAACTGGGTGATATTGCACAGTCCAATTCCGATGTGATAATTACCGGTCGATACCACCCCTTGGTATTTGCGGAAAAGAAGCATCTGAGTTGTCATCTTGGATGGTGTCGCCTGGCAAGAATTTTCAATAATGATTTTATGTTGTTGTTATTATAGTGTTTATATTATACTAAGCTGATCATATCCCATTCGAGTCTTTCCTTCCCGGTCATCAGGTGAATTTCCGCATATATGGCACACTCTTTGCCAATCTGTCGGTAGCTAAATAGGCTTTACCAACCCAAGGTATCGAAGGATTCCCAAGAATGTTATATCACTCGAAACTCTCACGCACCGGAACGATTTGCATCGTTGCACTCATGGTCGCCGTGACCATCACGTCTGCCCTTGCGCTTCCTTCCTTTATCCATGCCACTCGCACCCTTGACGGGATTACCGTCCAGCCGGAGCGGGTCGCTGTAGCTCCCAATGGCATAGTTTATCTGTCCGAACCTCAAAGCAACCGGATCTTAGCTGTTTCGACCGAGGGGATCGTTGTGGGTTCGATTCCGGTTGCTAATGTAATCGCTGTTGGTGTTCTTCCGAATGGCTCACTACTTGCCAGCCACGGAACCCAAGTCGATTGCTACAATGCGAATGGCACTTTTCAATTCTCATTGGGTAACGGGATCGGCGAATTCAACAAGGCAGGCGAGATTGCTGTTGCAACCGATGGTTCGATCTATGTGACCGATACCCGCCAACACGTTGTCAAAGTATACCAACCTGATGGAACTTTCCGGTTTGCATTCGGCAGCCGTGGTTCCGCCAACGGACAATTTGTATTTCCGACCGGCATCGCCCTAAGCGCAAACGAAACCGAAGTTTTTGTTGCCGATCAAGGCAATAGCCGCATCAACGTATATAGCCGCACCGGCAGCTATCTTCGTAGTTTCGGCCGTGCAACCTATCAAGTCGGTTCAAGCTGGGTATTTGATGGTACGTTTACCCGCGTTCAGGGAATTTCGGTCGATCAACTGAATCGACTCTACATTTCTGATTTGTATCAGAATGATGTACAAGTTCTTTCAGCCCAAGGCGAATTCTTAGGCAGAATCGTTCCTGGAACCAGTCTTCCCTTCGCTCATCCTGCAGATTTGGTCGTAAGTGGTAACCAACTCTATATCCTTTCGACTTTCTCGAATCAAGTGTTCGCATATTCCATCGATGGCGTTACCAGTGTCAACAATCCAGCCGCCGCGATTGTTTCGCACTTTGCGCTGAATAACAATTATCCCAACCCCTTTAATGGTACGACTCGAATTCCGTTCGCCCTTAAGCAAAACGGTAAAGTATCGTTGACCATTTGGAACGTACTGGGTCAGCAAGTCGGTACTCTCATCAATGCGAATATGAATGCGGGATACCATGAAGTCGTTTGGAACACTACCTCCGGCAGCTACGGCGCAGTGACCAGCGGTGTTTATTATTGCAAACTTTCCGTTGTCGACGAATCCGGAACCTCTCTTTACCAGTCGACCGGTAAAATGCTCTTTTTGAAGTAACCGATTTTACTAAGTCTCTACACAATGGAGCGATTCTCAATGTTTTTGAAAAAACATCTTTTCATAGCGATTGCGGTGGTATGCGCATTGACTTCTGTTGCCCTTTCGGAAGTAAATGAGCTTCAAGCTCCGCACGATGCGACGAACGCGATGGCATGCGCCAGTTGCCACGTACCTTATAATACAGTGCCACAACCGGTTCCGGAGAATTGGTTAACCACTTCGGTTTGCCAAAGCTGCCATACCAGCGGTGGTGTTGCTTCCAACATGAAAACTCACGTCGCCAATGCCGATACCGTATGGTGCCAGACTTGCCACGATCCGCACATGCACCAGACGACGTATCCCCGTTGGTATGTCAAGAATCAGATCATCACTCCGAATAGCGGCGCTCGTCCGTCGGTAATTCGTGATTCGCTTGACCTGATGCACGGCGCCACTGGTGTGGTTCAACCCTATGATGGTGTTTGTGAAACCTGCCACACTACTACCCCGATTTTCCGCAACAATGCTTCGGGTCTGCACCCGACTACTGCTGCGTTGATGACCCATGAAGGTTCGGACAAGTGCACGAACTGTCACCAGCACAAGAACGGCTTCCAGTCTTCGACCAGTGCAAACACCTGTTTCGCTTGCCACTCCGCTTCCACGAATTCAGTCCGCGATACATCGTTGCATTACACCGCGTCGAATATGTACAGCCGTTTCGATACGCTGCGCACCACTTCTCACCCGGTTCGCAAGCTCTATGACAATGGACGCTTTGTGTTCGCCAAGGTGGAAGGCAATGCCGCAATCACGACCAAACTACTTCGTACGCCGTCATGGTTTTCTGGTACATCTTTAACCAGTTCATCCATGATCACCTGTACGGATTGCCACGGTGACTCTGCCGCAACCGCTTCGAAGGGTATGCATGGCTTGAGCTATCCAATGATGGAAGAGACGACCGCAGTTGCACTTCAGTTGCGTGCCAGTTTACGCCTCGGTATGAATCAGGAATACGGTCCCAACTACGATCTGACTGGTAACGCTCTGTGCTATGCTTGCCATACCCCGGAATACTATCGACTGAGCGCTTCTGCTCGTCCGACCGGTTTCATGCGTTCAGACTCGAATCGTTGGTCCCGTCACTATTCGCACGTCGTGTACCACAATGCGAATACTCAGGAACGTCAGGAAAACTGCGTGACTTGTCACGGTGTCCATGGTGGCGCCACGACAGCACAAGATACTACGTTCCCAATAAATCGTGCATACGGTCGCACAGGCTTAATCCGTTGGTCGAAGCAAGCAACCGGTTTGGTGTTTGAACACGGTCAGACTGGTCCGGACTCCATTACCGTTCCAGACTCTACCTTGAAGACTGCGTTAACCGGCGGTTCGCCGCAAATCGCAACTGGTTATAAATCAGCTGCGTACGGATATTTCAAGTTCAAGAACAAGACCTATGATCGCACAATTCCACCGTTGTTACAAACAATGTGGAATCTACGAGATACCGCTATCGTGAACGTAGCTGGTGATACCATTGCTGATTACTACCTTGGCTTCTGCTACGTCAATTGCCATACTGGTAAGGATCTTCCAATGGTTGCTGGTGACACAGTTGGTACAAAGCATCCGAATAATCACTACGGTCGCTCTGTTTCCTATCGCATTTGGCGATAATTCGCACTACTTTGTTGTAACTTTCTAAAAGCAGGGTATCGGGCAACCGATACCCTGTTTTACATGGATTTGTTCCCACAAGTGATAAAGCAGTATTGATGCAAAGGAACGTGGGTGTTACATTGCAGTTCATGTTATGAAGGTATCGTTTCGGAGCTGACGACTCCACATCCATTTTGACGGGAGTTACTCGTAATGAATCCGGCAAAGACTTTTTTGCTTTTCACCTTGTTTACCTCACTCACACTTTTTTCTGTGGGTTGCGCTCCCAAACAGGCAATCAAACCCGATTTAGTCTGGCCGTCGGCACCGGAAAAGCCAAGGATAAAATTTCTACGAAGCATCCAAGGTAAGAGCGATTTCACTACATCCAAGATGGATGCTTTCAAGAAGACGTTAGCGGGTGAAACATCATTAGAACGGGTAGTGAAGCCCTACGGATTAGCGATTGACAGCAAGGGACGCCTACTTGTAGCTGATGCCGGAAATCGTTGTGTGTTGGTGTTCGATGAGAATGCGAAGAAATCAGGCGACATCCTCACTTATATCGGAACAAGCGGTGCCGGTCAATTGACAGAGCCGGCAGGAGTTGCGGTCGACGATGAGGATCGAGTTTACGTGACCGATGTTCGACTAAATGCAGTGTTTGTTTTCGATGCAGAAGGAAACTTACTTCGCAATATCAAAGACACAGTAGCGTTTCAACGTCCTGCAGGTATCGCCTATAACAAAGTCACACAGGAGATTATCGTCGTCGATACGAAAGCGTATCACGCGAAATGCTTTCGGAAAGATGGCTCGTTCGTTCGGACGATTGGAACAAAAGGAAGCCGGGAAGGTGAGTTTAATCTTCCCAGTAACATCGTTTGTGACACCGATGGGTACATTTATATCGTCGATACAATGAATTTCCGGGTACAGGTTTTCGATAAAGATGGTAAATTTGTTTCGACCTTTGGACAAGCGGACAACGTACCCGGCAGTTTTTCGCGGCCACGTGGCATCACTGTCGACAGCGATAACAACATCTATGTCGCCGACGCGGCTTTCGATAACATACAGATATTTCAGCGTGACGGGTCATTGCTTTTATACTTCGGGGCGGCTGGTAAAGGGGATGGACAGTTTCAGTTACCGGCGGGTTTATGTTTCGATCAAAAAAACCGCTTGTATGTCGCCGACCAGTACAATGGTCGGGTACAGGTTTTCCAATACATCCAATACAAAGCGGAAACGGGCAAATAGTCTTTAGTACTACTCTATTCTTCCAGTTTCTTTCGCTGTCGGGTTTGGAATAAGACCACTGTGAGACCGACCATTAAAACGATACAACCGGCGTACACAATGGTGGTTCCCGGGTCGTAGGATACGGTAAACACCGATATTTTCGGCGGTCCGGGTATCACGCTGTATTGGTAGATTTTCCAACCGTGATACGTTAACGGCGCGTTCATTTCGATGTCATACGCGAAGGAACTCGCCGATCCCTCATTCACCGTCACCTCACTCGAGATCCCTGCAGCGATTTTGTTGCCGGGATAATACTTCTGATTGACTTTGTTTAGACGTAGTGCAAATCCCAATTCATCGGTGTGGGAAGTCAAACGAAACAGAACATCGTTGTGGTTAGAAGCGAGTTCCGAATTCTTCTTCATCCAGAATGCATTTGATCGCCCGCCCGTAGGATCTTCGATTCGGAATTTTAATGCAAACTCGCCTTCGCCGCTTTTTGCCGGGACAAAATTCCTCATCTGCACCGCAAAACTCTCTAAGGAGCGTACCGTAACGGTATTGATACTGTCAAGTACCAGTTTCTGTCCAAGCGAAATCGGTTGCAGAATGGGCTGTGGCGCATGGACGGCGAGATAGGATAAATCGGATTCGGTTGCAACCAGTAAATAATCTGCAGGCGCTTCCAGCAGATAGGACATATCCATTTTATCGCGGGGAACAAAGGCGAACAGCAGTTTTTTGCCATTCGGCAACATGACTTCGCCATCCGGTCCATCGCCACACCACAATTGCTTATCGACTTCTTTTCCCAGTGCTTCCAACGTTACATCAATGAGCGGTACACCGGTTGGATCGGAGACGTAGGTGAGTTTTCCCACTCCCGATGGGAGGTAGCGGAGTAGTTCGATCCGGCCTTTATTGAAGGGGAGGTCGATACGTTTCGGTCGTCCGTCTTCTGAGCGCGGAATTGTCTCAAAGCGAAGCGGTAACACCGCCGAACGACCATCGGATAACTGAACTTCCAGTTGATAAGAGTTGCGGTTGAGTAGCCTTGTTGACTCGCCTTCCGCTAACTTAATTGTTCCCTCGATACTGTATTCCCGACTGATAACCGCACCAATTAACACGACAAGTACACCGGTATGAGTCATCAACCACCCGATTTGCCCGATCCGATAGGGAAACCGTTGTACGGTACATGCGATGAGATTGACTGCTAATAAACCCAACAGAAAGTCAAACCAGATGCTATGGTAGATGTCGAGTTGTGCCAGCAAAGTTCCTGCCGTTGCTTCATACGCAGTCCCGGTCATCATCGCAAGCGCAATGACGACGAGCAGGACAATCGTCAACTGGATCGAGGCAAGAAAGCGATAAATCTTGGCAAGCAATGTTACTCCCATGACGGTTTACGTCGATTCGACAATAGGTGCAGCTGGCTGCTTGGCACAAGGTCGTGATTATTTGTCAACAAATCCAGTCGCTGATTTCACAACCAATTGCTATCAGAAGCACAGCCGGCAACGGTAGATAGGATTAGCAGATACCGTACCAAAGCTTTGTCAGTGGTTGTTTGACTCTGGCTAATCCCGAGTTACATACGTAAACATCGGCTCGGTAGTATTTCTGCAACTTTTCGATGATTTAGCACCTCACACTGGTAAGAATCTGTGATTGCAACTTCGTTTGTGGCGAAATGTTTTTTTCTCGCAAACGGAGTTCAATTGCAATGAGAACCAATTGCAATCGTGAGGATGTCATGACACACTGGATACGCTACTTAACAGTTTGTTGCATCGCGCTCGGAATTCTCTGCTCGAGCAGTTTTTCCACATCGGCGCCGTTGGGTGAGATTACCGCTTTGCGAGTCGATCACCCACCGAAACTGGATGGGGTACTGAATGACCCAGTGTGGCAACAAGCACAGTTGGTGGGGGATTTCATCCAGCAAATGCAGAAAACCGGCGAGCCGGCGACCGAGCGTACCGAGTTCCGGGTTATCTATACCGACCGGGCGCTTTATATCGGTGCGACTTGTTACGATAGTGAACCGGATAAGGTCACTGCCCACTCGATGGCGCGTGATTTCAGTATTTATTCGGATGATGTCTTCGCCGTTGTTTTGGATACTTACTTCGATCACTCGAATAGTTTCTTCTTTTGCACCAATGCGAATGCTGCCTTATACGATGCGCAGTGCGAGCAGGATGGAAATATTGTGAATGACCGCTGGAACGGAGTGTGGGATTGTCGGTCGACCAGGCATTCCCAAGGCTTTACGCTTGAAATCGAAATTCCCTTTTCGACGTTGCGGTTTCCCGATAAACCGGAACAAGTTTGGGGATTGAACATCGAGCGGGATATTCAACGGCGTCAGGAAGTCACAACATGGCAACCGGTATTGCCAAATGAATTTATCGCGGCAGCTTCCCGATGTGGAAAATTGGTAGGACTCAAGGACATCAAGCGGGGAGGTGATATCGAAATCAAACCGTATGGTGTGGCGGGAATTAGCGAATTAAATACCCCAACCGGTGACGGTCAAACTACTTTGACGAAAGCCGGTGTAAATGCCAAGTTTCCGGTAACTTCCCGCATGACAGTCGATGTGACCATCAATCCCGATTTCGCACAAATCGAAGACGATCAAGCGGTTGTGAATCTAACGCGATTTCCGCTCTTTTTATCGGAGCGACGTGAGTTCTTTTTAGAGAGCGAGGCGAACTTCGGATTCAACACCAGTAGCAACAATCCGGTGTTCTATAGCCGCCGCATCGGTTTGTACCAAGGAAAAGCGGTTCCTATCATTGGCGGCGTCCGGTTGGTTGGACGAACCGATAAGTATACGGTTGGTTTTCTCGATATGGAAACCGATAAAAAATATGGACAGCCAAACACAAACTTCGCCGTAGCACGGTTTAAGCGGATTCTGCCAAACGGTTCTTACATCGGTATCATCGGGACGAATAAAGAGCAGCCGGAACATTTCAACCGGACGTTTGGTTCCGATGCCCATTTCCGGTTCTGGAATGCGAATCGAACGATTGCCTATGGCGGCGGTGGGGCAGTCGCATTTTCCCATACGAACAACATTCCCAACGAACACAATGCTTGCTATCGCGGATATCTCGAGTACCCCAACGACCGGTTGAATGCGCAGGTTTCGTTTCGGCGGGTCGAACGCAATTACAATCCCGAATTGGGGTATGTGATTCGCTACGGCGATGCGCTTGCTGGTTCGCTGGTGCGTTCGTGGCGGCGGCAGAATTCATGGTTCTACTCGTTTTCAGTAACGCCCGTTTCGGTAACCAGGATTTGGGATCTTGACCATGAATTGGAATCGGAGAATTACTCGGTTACGCCGTTTCGTGTAACATTCAACGATTTATCGTCGTTACAATGGTCGGTTACCCGGGCGTATGACCGGGTTGATTATCCTTATCCTTTGGCGGGTTCGGTGGTTATTCCAGTTGGGAAATTTTGGTCGACCACCTCGAGTTTGAATTTCAATTCTAATGTCACTCGCACATTTTTTGGCGGATTCGGATTAGAGGGGGGCGATTTTTACGCCGGTGAGTATAAATCGTACTCGACCTATGGTGGATTCCGGGTCGATCCTCATTTCTCCTTCGATTGTTCTTATAAATTGACCGAAATCGATTTCGACGATGGGAAAGCGAACACGATCGAAGTCACCTCCGGTGCGGCGTATGCGTTTAGTACCCATTGGCAGACGACCCTTTATTCACAATGGAACAACGAAGATAAAAACTTGGGTTTGAATTATCGGCTGCACTGGATTCCATCGGCGGGGAACGACGTATATCTCGCTTACAACAATCGGATAACCACTGAAGATAAGTTGAAGAGTGAAGAGTCCACGGTACTACTCAAAGCTGTGTATCGTTTTGTCATTTGAGTTCCCGGTCACTGTAACGTTGGATGATAGGTTGAAAAAGTCGGGTGTCCTTTGTGGCAATTTTGGTGATTGGTCCGAATCACAGCCATAAAGTCACCCGGTTTTGTTAGGAACATTAATCGTGACTCGATCACTAGCCCGGTGTACTTTTGGGTACGCCAGTTATGGAAAAAGTGTTCTTTGTGATAGATACTGAGCTGTTCGATGGGGTTCAGTTCGGATGAGTGATTCGGCAGATACTTCGGTTCAATGTGATGGCATTGCAACGACTTAACTTTGTGCCATCAGCATTTGAAGACTGTAATTGCTGATGGCTTCTACCAGTTCAGTTAAATTGACATTTTCGGGGATTAATCGATCTGCCGCATTAAGAAAGCTAAACAACGCATGTGTGATTATTAAATCACATATCGGAAAAGTCAATGTGTTATGCCAAAACCTCCAATTGAAATGCTTGCTTATCGTTCCTACTACGTATCACTATTGTAATCGATCCTCACCATTGCAAAGTTTTGAAACAAACCGCGATCGACTTTTCTAAAAGTCTCGACGAAAGAAAACGCAAATTTTATCGAAGTCAACTAACACAAGTCAGTTGACTAAGTCGCATGAAAAGTGTATTCGCGTTCATTTCATTCTATTGAATACATAGCTCTCAAACGAAAAATTGGCATCTATGGCATGATTTGAAATTGGGATGGTTAAATAATGGAGTAGTGTCGGTTATCGGATCTATAATCCCCTCAATAAATTCTCTGAGAAGAGAATTGTGAAAGTGTGACTTGAATCCGAATCATCGGAATTGAGTATGTATCAAACCTATCCAACACCAACGAAGGTTAAACAATCAAGGAGAAACCATGAAAGGTTTCATTAATGACATCGAAGATCTCACGATTAGTAACATCGAATTTCGCCGGGTACTCTACACGGCAAAACAAATCCAACTTGTAGTGATGACATTGAATCCCGGCGAAGAGATCGGTGAGGAAGTTCATGAAGGAGACCAATTCTTTCGAATCGAAGAGGGTTCAGGCGATGCGGTCCTCGACCATGTCCGAACGGAGATTAAAGCAGGATTTTCTGTTGTGATACCCGCAGGAACGAAGCACAACATCATCAATACCAGTACTGTTCCGCTGAAGGTCTACACTCTGTATTCGCCGCCGCATCATCGGGATGGTGTTGTTCACCATACCCGTGCCGACGCAGATTCCGACCCGGAAGAGTTCGATGGTAAAACAACTGAATAGTCGGTTGGTAATTGCAGTACTACCATAATCCTGAAGTCGATTCAACGGGTTTCTGGTAGCTCTCGGTCTCATGTTTCGCTGCTTTGTTCAGGTAGCCGGGGCTTTAGACCGCACTGACACCAAATTCGAGATCGCAGGCAAAAGCCTGCGGCTACCATTTGAGTCAAAGTAATTCGTTAAAGGCTTACGCCCGCGGCTACCCATTCGTGAGTGAGATATCAGAAAGGAACAAACGCAAATGAAGATTGAGGTATCCAAGAATGATGTAAACTCTTACTTGAGTAAACACCAACTAACAGCGATTGAGTTGTATCTTGATTCGATTAGCTCAGAAACAGTACATTTGAAAGCGACCGGAAGTATCCCATGCGTGCCAGTAAAAATCAGTTTCAATCTGATTCTCAAAAACTTGACAGCTACGATGAAAGATGGATTGACGGGATCTTTTGCCATGGAAATTCCATTACTCTTGCGACCGTTTCGAAGTCTGATTGAGAGTTACATCCAAGGCAAAACCACGCTGGTGAATTTTCAGACGAACCGGTTTTCCATTCCACTACCGATTGAACTTTGGAGCTACATTACAACAGTGACAATCGCTTTGTACCCAGATGAAGTCGTTCTAACCGGTGACTTTTAGCGTTACTGCTTAATCAAACTTTGTAGTACTTGTCGTCGAAGGAGCTACCCTTAAAACAACATCATAGTGTTCCTCAAAACTGGTAGCTGCAATTGCTATTCTATCAATAAACGAATCGTATCGATCTATGCGTAATAAATGGGACATCGCAAGAAGTAACGCTTGGTCAATTGTAAAGTTCTCGTGGAGCCGGTTTTCCGAGATTGATGGAGCGCAGCGGGCAGGTGCTTTCGCCTACTACGCATTCTTCGCGTTGTTCCCGCTGATCATCCTGATTGTTTCGATTGCTTCTTTATTTATTGACCGGGATCAGGCTGGTCATTCTGTACTCAACTTTATCCAGAGTTACATTGCAATCAGTGGAGACATGAAACAACAGATCATTGACAACATAACCAGTGTGATCAATGCCCGTGGGCAGGCGGGAGCGATTGCGTTTCTGATGTTACTTTGGGTGTCGACACAATTTTTTACCACAATGATATCTGCAACGAACAGGGCTTGGGGTAGTGAAGATTACAACTGGTGGAGAATGCCCTTCCGAAGTCTCATCTTGTTAGCAGTAACAGTTGGTTCCGTGTTTATGGGTACTGGAATCCCGATGTTAGTCCGAATGGTAAAAAATTGGATTTTACCCCAGCTTGCCCAAAACTGGGGATACAACTTACTTCTATACACGATTTCGTTGTCAGTAGTTTTTCTATGCATGCTTATGTTTTACAAGTTAGCTCCACGCCGATACACCCGGTTTTCTGAAGTTTGGTTACCTGCATTAATCGTTACTCTACTACTTCAATTGGGAGAAGCTTTGTTCATCGTGTACTTGAACAAGTTTTCAACATTTAATGCAGTTTATGGTACAACTGGCGGCGTAATGGCGTTACTGCTATGGATTTATTTATCGGGGTGCATCTTCATTTTTGGTGCTTGCTTGTGTGCGGCACAAGCGGAAGGGAGGATTCAAATCAATCAATAATCACATGCGCCTCACATAAACAAAAAGCGTAATCTGTCATTTTCAAAATTGGTTTAAACCAATGCCACAGATAAATTATGGATAAAGCATTAGGCCTCCGAAGGTGGTTGGAATGAGATTGCTTTTCACAGGGGGAGGTTCAGTCAAAAAGAGGGGAGAACCTCATCGATCACAGATGATCAATTACTGAAAGCTGAAATGATTCTACGAGGGTGGATTCACTACAAGAGTTTTCATCGAATTTTCTCAATTTAGTAGAGGGAGAATGAACCATGCGAATAGTAATTGCATTATTTTCAATTCTTCTCATGATTAATATATTGCATGCCCAACCGACCCTCGAGTGGACATCGCCGACTGTACCGAGTACTGGGCAAGCGGGCTGGTTCTATTATACCGTCGATACATGGCGGTTCTATACGATGGATGGCACGAATCTACGGGTGATGTCCGGCCCGGAATCGAGTACTCCCGCCTTAACGATTCCGTTGCAGACCGGGGAGTACAACGCCTACTCCTACATCGAAGTAACCGGCGACGGGATATACGACATCGTGATTTTCAAATATGTGACAGTAGGCAGTAACATCAAGTTCTCACTCCGAATCGTCGATCAAACGAATGGCGCGAATGTCATTACGTTCGACAATGCCAATTACTCCTATTTATTGAATACCGTCCTCGACATCGATCACGATGGCTTCACCGAATTGGTAGTGGAACGTTCCCCCTTTCCCCCGGCTTCCCCTGACAATTTCAATTTTCTGGTCTACCAAACCAACGGGACTTCGGTCGAGCAACGTGAGATTCCCACTTTGCCACAGCAAATCGGTCTCGCGAATTATCCTAATCCCTTCAATCCTGCAACCAAGATTACTCTCACGCTGTCGCAACCGGCGTTGTCACTAACCGCCACGATTTACGATGTCAGTGGTAGGCGGATCAAACAACTGATGCTGGGACAACGGGTAGCAGGTACACACGAGATTGGGTGGGATGGTACCGACGAGAACAACCTCCCGGTCGTCAGCGGTACCTACTTTTGCCAAATCAGTGAGGGAACTACTACCTTACAGGCACGTATGATGCAACTTGTTCGGTAGTTCAATGACCCTTCTCTTTATCATGATAGCAGTATTCGTAGTGTTGACATTCACTGCGAAGATTCCGCGCGGCATCGCGTTATTTCTTGCCGGCGTTGTTGGTGCGCTGCTCGGCGGTTACGGCATTCCGTTCCGCGACTTGGTCGAAGGGATGTTTATCTTCTTCGATCCGTTGCTGATTGTCGCCTCGGCGCTGCTTTTCCTGCGGATGCTGGAAGAGGCAGGCGCGCTCACCGTACTCCGTACTATATTTCTTCGCCTAACACAGAAATCTCCGGCAGCATTTCTTATCGCCATTGTCATTTTCCTGATGCTGCCCGGCGCGATGACCGGACTCTCTTCCTCCGCCGTACTGACGACCGGAGCTCTTACCGCTCCTTTATTAATGGCATTGGGATTGGAGAAACGAAAAACCGGCGCTTTGATTGCGTTGCTGGCGATCTATGGTATGATCGCTCCCCCGATCAACTTGCCGGTAATGATGCTCGCCAATGGCGTCGATATGCCATTCATCGGATTTGAGAAACCGCTACTCCTTATTACTGTTGTTCCAGCAATCGCCACCGCTTTTGGGATGGCATATCCGACACTCCGGCGGGCAGTAAAGGAGCGAGGTACGCTCCTGCTGCCGGAATTTGCCGAACCGATTACACAACGCGCCCTCTTCTCATTACTGCCGCTAATCGTTGTTGCCTTGCTACTCGTTATCATTCGCATCATCCCGGAAAAACTGCCTGATCCGGGTGTGCCCGCCCTCTTCCTGCTTGGTACTGTGCTTGCCTTACCGTTTGTGCCTGCTGGGCGGAAAGTCGCCGCAACAGTGTTGGCGTATCGCTCGACGCTACCGGTTGCCGCAATTTTGGTTGGGATTGGAACCTTTCTGCAGATTCTTGCACTGATTGGCGCGCGAGGTGATTTGGTCGTGACAACGATTATGTTACCGAAAGCGTATCTCCCGATAGCGGCTGCGGTAGTTATGCCTCTGTTTGGCGCACTTTCCGCATTCGGCTCGGCAACGGTGTTGGGGGTTCCGATACTGCTCGCACTGCTGGGAAAAAACGAAATCGTGGTCGGAGCCGCCCTCTCAATGTTTGCCGGATTAGGGGATATGATGCCGCCAACAGCATTAGCAGGCACTTTTGCTGCAGAAATCGTCGGTGAATCGAACTACTTGACGCTTCTGAAACCGGCATTGCCATGGTTAGTGGTAGGCATCTTATGGGCATTGGTGATTCTCTGGTTTGCCCAGCCGGTGTCGCAGTTGTTGGGAATGCAGTAAGTGGATAGCAAATAGTGTCGCATACTCATACGGTAACCCGTTGGAAACACGATCACACCTTTGGTCAGGATGTCCGAAAATCGGGTGAACTGAAGACACGAATCGTCATTGTTATCACCGCGATTACGATGGTGGTTGAGATATTCGCCGGGGTGTATTTCGGATCGATGGCGCTGCTTGCCGACGGTCTCCACATGGGCTCCCATGCGTTGGCATTGGGGATTGCCGCCTTCGCCTATTACTTCACCCGCAAGTATGCCAACGACCGCAGTTTTAACTTTGGCACCGGCAAAGTCAATTCATTGGCGGCATTTGCCAGTGCGATTTTACTGGTTGTTGTCGGTCTCGCGATGGCGTGGTAAAGCGTCGCTCGATTACTTAAACCGATAGATATCGAATTCGATCAAGCAATCATTGTCGCAATCATTGGGTTGATTGTCAATGGAATTTGTCTATTGATCCTTGGAGCGAAACATCACGACCATGACGTATCGACTTCCCACGATCATCATCACCATCATGACCATGAACATGAGCATCCGCACTCCCACGATCATCATCACGACGACCACGACCATGAACACCAACCCGATACTAACGAGTTAAAACACGACCACAATTTGCTCGCGGCGTATCTCCATGTGCTAACTGATGCCTTGACTTCGGTCTTGGCGATTGTTGCCTTGCTTGCCGGGAAGTATTTCGGGTGGGTGTGGCTCGATGCCGCGATTGGATTGCTGGGAGCGGTACTCGTCGCTAAATGGTCAATCGGATTACTCTTTTCTTCGGCGAATGTACTACTCGACAAACAGGCGCCGGCGGAAATGCACGAGCAAATTCGGTCCGCCATTGAAATCGGTGAGCAGAAAGTAACCGATCAACATATCTGGTCGGTTGGACCGAATATCTATGCCGCCGAGATTTCGATTGTCACCTCCGACCCCCGCGAACCGGAATACTACCGAGGACTATTGCCACAACATTTACGGTTGGTTCACGTTACGATTCAGACTCATCACTGTAAAGACCAATCGTGTTGACAGTCGCAATCACCGGCGCCAGTGGCTTCGTTGGTTCCGCATTACTCCGGCACCTGTCCAATTCCGGTTACCGGGTGATTCCGGTTTTGCGCAAGAAACCGATTGCGACTTCGCAAGCGATCCAATGGAACCCCTACGATATCGCTGGCACCAATCCCCAACAATGGGAGTATCTCGATGGGGTGATTCATCTCACCGGGGAAAGTATCGCTGGCGGCCGCTGGACACCTGAACGGAAACAACGGATTCTCGATAGCCGGATTCGCAGCACGGCGACCTTGCAGAAAATTCTTGCCCGACTGCAGCATCCACCGAAAAGCGTGATTTGTGCATCGGCTACCGGGTTCTATGGTAATCGGGGGAGCGACTGGGTCGATGAATCATCCGAGCGGGGAGTAGGGTTTCTTGCCGATGTCTGCGATGCGTGGGAACGGGAAGCCCGAACGATTGAAGCGTTGGGCATCCGCGTTGTTCAGTTGCGATTAGGGATGGTGTTGTCGATCGAGGGCGGCGCACTTGCGAAGATGTTGACGCCGTTTCGGTTTGGTCTAGGTGGGAAATTCGGCAACGGACAACAATATATGAGTTGGATAACGCTCGAAGATTTGGTTGCCGCGTTTTCGTTTCTTCTGCGTACCGAATCGATTCACGGAGCGGTGAATGCGGTAGCTCCTCAGCCGGTCACCAACACCGTCTTCACGAAAACGCTGGCAAGTGTTTTGCACCGCCCGGCATTTGCTACCGTTCCAGCAGTAGTTCTTAAAACAATCCTCGGAGAAATGGCGCAGGAGCTATTGCTCGACGGTGTTCGGGTCAAACCCCAAGTACTTCTTGATCACGACTTTCCATTTCGCGATCCCGATCTCCGCACCGCGCTGCAGCATCTACTCAGTCGTTAATTCTGTCCTCAGTTCGCTCACAGTCCCACCATCTGAAATGAAAAGAGGGAATCGCTCCCTTGCGCGAACCGGTATTTTCCACGATAGGTTCCGGTAACGACGTCAAAGTTGGTGAAGAAATAGGAACAGAACAGCTCGCCGCCGACCCGCAAATATCCGATGGAATCGTTGGCAGTTGCGCTGCCAGATACGCTCCACTGTCCCTCGAAATTGTAAGTAGTACTTTCCCCGGTAGTGGAGTCGCGGGATAACTCACTGGTACCGATTGCCGAATAGTCGCCACGCGGTGAGGAATAGTTAGAGCCGGTTTTCCGGTTATCGAGAAAGCTCCAGGTCAATGGAGCGCCATAGGTTATCGTCCGCGCCGGAAATCCGAGAACACTAACCTGCAATTGATACTGTACATTCATCGAACCGTTGTGGTACATTCCGCTCCGGACATTATTCAACACCGTTGCCACGGTGGTAGTCGTTACATCGAATGTATCGGTATAGCTGAGCCGCAGTTCTTGATCGATTACATCGGGTACACCGCCCGGCAACCGGAAAGGATTGGGAGTGTACTTCCAACGTACTGCAATCGACCCACCGTATAAGGTATCGCTGGTGCGGGTGTACCAGCCATCGGTATAAACAAACCCAACTGTATCGTTTAAGGTATAGTTATCGAGCTGGTACGCAGTTCGCCGTGCCGCAAGGAGTCCGGTATTCAACATCGCAAGAAAGCCGGGCGACGTATCGGTATCGGGGAGTGCGGTGTTAAGTCCGGCAATCTCATGCCATCTCGACAGTGGCTGATTCGTAAAGATTTCCGTTGCGGTTGGTCCGGCATTTGGATTCGGAGTGATTGGCGTCGATTCGTCGCAACCCGAAACCAGAATGGTAGCCAACACCGCCACAGCAATTAACTGGGAAAAGTTACTCTGCATACGAAACCTCTCATTCCAGTACTAA
The DNA here is from genome assembly GCA_030247525.1 of bacterium. Classification (NCBI taxonomy): domain Bacteria; species bacterium. Next base: position 34,248 of record JAOTSC010000002.1, read on the forward strand.
GGCAATTCTCATCCTTAACTACTTGAAAATCCTTGCCGAAATCTGTCGTTTTCGTGCATTTTGTTTGTCATGATATTAACGTCGAATAAACAAAATGCTCCTCACCGAGATTTCAACGAGAAAGGCAACAACAAGCTGCCAATTACCTCGCGCTTTAGCAATATACTGTCGTAAAATTGAAAATTCTCTTGGATTGGTTTGCATAGCTTCTTACCTTTCGACATTAGGTGAATTTTTTCTTTCACCACGGGAAACTTTGCATTGTCTATTGGAAAGGAGACGGAATGAAAATTCGCGCTTTGATAATGTCCGCAGTCGCCTTGGTGCTCATGCTGAATGTGAGTGCTGAAGCGTATCCGCGAAGCGCTGTGATGATCGAAGATTACACCAGCACGACTTGAGGCCCCTGTGCGTCGGCCCATAACTGGCTCGACCCGCTCCTCACGTCGTGGGGAACGAACGCTCAATATGTTGGTTACCACATGAATTGGCCGTCTCCCGGAAACGATCCGTGGTACGCTGCCAATCCGACCCAGAGTCTCGAACGAAGAAACTACTATGCAGTGAATGCTACGCCTACGTTTAAAGTGGACGGAGCTACTGCATCGATTTCTTCCAGTTCTATTTCGAATTTGTACAATCAACGACGCGCCGTCAATTCACCGGTATGGTTTGATCTGAGCGCTCGGATGACCACTGGTGATTCGCTGGTGTTAACAGTCCGCGCGGTTGCCGAATCTCCGATTAGCGGCAACTATCGTCTCAAGACTTACTTACTGGAAGTCCATGAGCAATGGAGCCCCGCCGCACCCAATGGTCAAACCAGTTTTGATTATCCGTTTGTGATGGCAGCTCCCTCGGTCGCAGGTGTTCCCTTTACTCATAGCGGTAGCACCTCCGATACGTTAATCTTCGAGTCGCGTTTTCCACCTCGCACGACCGGTCAACAACCCTACACCGTCGATAATTGCGGATTCATCGTTTATCTCCAGAACGAAACAGCAGTCGGTACAACCAAGGAAATCGTGCAGGCGAAGTTCCTCCGGATGCCGTTAGACTTCCCAAGCTTATCGATTGCAACAACTGCTGCAGTTGATTTAAACGGGAATTTGGACGGTCGTATCGACGATGGAGAAAATGGTAGAATCACTGCTTCTATTACGAATGGTACCTATTTCGCTCCGGCGGCGAATGCGCGTGCAATTCTTCGCACAACGGTACCCGGGATAATCATTACCGATAGCACGTCTACTTTTGGTTTGGTGAATCCGGGTGCAACGATTTCCAATGATGCCGATCCGTTCCAAATAGCTGTTACGGCTGGAACACCGGTACAATGGGCGACCTTTACATTGGTGATGTTAGCTGATGGCGATTATGTCAATTCATCTACTTTCCGGGTACGAATCGGTAGACCGGATTTGCTCCTGGTGCAAGCGGACTCTTCTTTTGACTTCAGTTCGCAATACACCACTGCATTGACCAGTTCGCTGATCGACTACGACCTCTGGGATAAAGATGTAAGCCCACTTGACGAAGTGGAAATGAATCGTTATCCCAATGTCATTTGGTTCACCGGTATGCGTTCGACAAACGTTCTCACGGTTGTCGACCGGACGATGATAGGCGATTACATCGATGATGGCAAAAACTTCATGCTTTCGAGCCAGAATGCCTTGGAGTATCTGATGTCGGTCGATTCGGTGTGGGCACAAACCTATCTCAAGGCGAACCTTGTGATGAGCCGTTTGACGAATTACACTATGAACGGCATTGTGGGCGATCCCTTCTTCGGGAATCTGACGGTACGTACGGCAGGTGCCGGCGGTGCCGGTAACTGCGACAATGCGACGGTAATGACGCCCCGCGCTGGAGCGACTGGTATCTTAATGTACAATGGCCGTGCCGACTTCGCCGGTGTGTACTACTACACCCCGAGTACCAGCGGTCATGTTCTTTTCCTCGGAATTCCTTTCGAAGCGATTAGTGGAGCCCAAAGCACAATGACCCGCGAATTGTTTATCCAACGCGCGATGTTGTTCTTGAACTCGACCAACGACGCACCGGAATCTCCGACGGAACTTCCGACTTCTGTTCGCCTCTCGGAAGCATATCCCAATCCGTTCAACCCGACGTCTACGGTGAAGCTCTCATTACCGCGAACATCGGTTGTGAATGCTGTCGTTTATGACCTAGCCGGACGAGAAACAAAATCGATTACTCGCGCTCCGTTCGCGGCTGGCGAGCATACGATTGCAGTCGATCTCAACAACCAACCAAGTGGGATTTACTTCTTGCATGTGGAAGTAAACGGCGTAACGAATATTCGAAAACTCGTGTTAATGAAGTAAGAGTTTTCTTATCAGCCGAGAGCGAGGCGTCCTTCGAGAGGACGCCTCGCTTTTTTTCTCTCCGGTCTAATCGATCCTTGCTCGGTCGCAACGATGAGGAGTGAAGATAAATCATCACATCTTCGGAAGTGCTTTGATGAAGCGGCTTTGCTGTCTCATCCCCGTGATTGAACATCAGATTTACTCGTTTCTAACAGTCAGTAATTTTGCGTTTGAGGTTAAAAAGCAAAGATATTTCTCTTCGCTACGTGGAGAATTTTGACGAAAAATTTCTCATTGCCTCTTGCATTCGCGCGTAAGATGAAGTATCGTTAGGAAGTGTTGAGGATGCGTCCACATTTTCACTTTGAAGAAGAGGATTTGCATCGAACCGGAACCGGGAAATTCGCTTTCACGCTTCCGAAAACACAACCGAATCATTGTACGCGAAACCTTCCCCAGTTCGTCGACAATGCTTCGGAGCAGGGCACCACGATCGGAAGAGGAGAGCCGGTCACGGTGATTAGCTAAAGGGGACGAGGCACCACACGGTGCGTCGCTAGTTACTGAACTGACAAACCTCGTAGGGAGTGAACGATGGCAGAAATGGCAAAGAAGCCGGCAGTCAAGAAGCCCGCAGTTAAAAAACCTGCAGCGAAAAAAGCCGCGCCGAAGAAAGCCGTAGCAAAGAAGGCTGTTGCACCGAAGAAGGCAGCACCCAAGAAAGCTGCACCGAAAAAAGCCGTAGCACCGAAGAAGGCTGCGCCGAAGAAAGCTGCACCGAAGAAGGCAGCACCGAAAAAAGTAGCACCGAAGAAGGCAGCACCGAAAAAAGCGGTAGCACCGAAGAAAGCTGCACCGAAAAAAGCTGCACCGAAAAAAGTAGCACCGAAGAAGGCAGCACCGAAGAAAGCAGCACCGAAGAAGGCAGCCGCTCCGAAGAAGGCAGTTGCTCCGAAGAAAGCAGCGCCGAAAAAAGTAGCACCAAAGAAAGCTGCACCGAAGAAGGTTGCACCGAAGAAGGAAGAAGTTCCGCCTGCACCACCGCCGGTGATGTAATTCGGTCGCTTCTAATTGATTGAACAACCCCTGTCGCTTCCGATGGGGGTTGTTTTTATTTTACTTCGTGGTGTAGATTGCAGAATTGAGTTTGTGGGGATTCTTGTGAGTGGTTGGATTGATACGCATTGTCACATAACCGACGCCGCATTTACAGCGGATCGTCTGCTTGCGCTCAATCGGTGCAGGGAGCAGGACGTCGCCCGCGTTGTTACCTTGGGAATTGATATCGCTACGAGTTTCCTTGCCCGTAACCTCGCCCGGTTACACCCATCGGTTTACTTCTGCGCCGGGGTGCATCCCCATGATGTTGATCGCGAAAATGCCGAGGATCGCAAACAAGAACTGATGAGATTATGGAGTGACCCTAAGTGTGTCGCTATCGGGGAAATCGGGATGGACAACTTCCGAGATTACTCTTCTCCAATTGCACAGGAACGAAGTTTCCGCTGGCAGCTTCGCATGGCAACGGAAATCGGGAAACCGGTTGTTATCCATAATCGTTCTGCCGGTATGGAAATACTACGTATACTGGAGGAGGAAAATTTCACGAATGGTGGTATTTTTCACTGTTTCTCCGAAGACGCCGAGTATGCCGGGAAAGTTATTGCACTTGGTTTTTATGTTAGCTTTGCCGGGAATGTAACCTATGAGAATTCGCCTTTGCTTGCCGTAGCCAAAGCGATTCCGACGGAACGTATTTTAATCGAGACCGATTCACCTTGGCTGGTTCCGAAACCGTTTCCGAAACGCGACCGTAACGAGCCGTCCTATGTTGCCCATACCGGACTCTTTTTAGCAAATGCACTGGGAATCGAACCCGCTGTTTTACAACAGCAGTTGTTTGAAAACACGATAACCTGTTTTCGGATGAAGTAGTTCTTCGATAAAACAATCAATCCTATTTCGGATCTTACCATGAAACTTATCGCATTCTCGCTCGACGGACACCAACGTCGGATCGGCATTCTCCACGATAATCTCGTTTACGATTTGCGCGATCTGTTTGTCGCATTGGCAAAGCAGCGCGATTGGCCGGTATTGCCGGTTTTCGATTTCGCCGATTTCTTTGACGCACCCACCTATGCAAACTTCGACACGTTGCAGGCTGCTTATGAGTTGTCGCAATCGCAAGGGGTTACCACCTATGAGCTTGACCGGGTAAAGCTATTGGCGCCATTTGCAAAAGGGGCAAAGATGATTGCGATTGGCCGCAACTATGGCGCTCATGCCCGCGAACTTGGCAACGAACTGCCGACCGAACCGATGTACTTTGCGAAATTAGCAAGCTGCGTAATCGCGCCGGGTGAACCGATTGTTTTGCCACCGGAATCGAATCGGGTCGATCATGAAGGTGAACTTGCCGTTGTTCTTGGAAAGCGATTGTCGAAGCCGAAATTACTCGATGAGGCATTGGCGGCGGTCTTTGGATATACTTGCGCCAACGATGTCACTGCCCGCGATATCCAGAAAGCGGCAGCGGCAAAGGGACAGCCGTGGACCCGCGGCAAGAATTACGATACGTTCTGTCCCATCGGCCCCTGCATTGTTACTGCCGACTCCTATGATGCGTCGGCGGTGGATGTCCGTTGTCGAGTCAATGGTGAGATCAAGCAAGATGGTAATACCCGTGACTTTATCTTTTCGGTAGGTACATTGTTACATTACGTATCACAACATATCACCTTGGAACCGGGTGACGTTTTGTTAACGGGAACCCCCGAAGGAGTATCGCCGTTATCGAATGGGGATATTGTGGAAGTGTCGATCAATGGAATCGGCTCGCTCACCAATCCTGTGAAAGCGTTGTAGCGGCGTATGGCATACGCCAAGTTAAGAGGGCGGACAGGGCGTCCGCCCCTACTGTATGACAATTCGATAACCATCAATCAAAGAAATCTAACCAATGAATCGATTTCCTTTTTGGAAACTGGAAGGTACCGGTAACGACTTCATTCTATTCGATGGAATGAATGAGTCAACTCGTACCCAATTACTTACGTTATTGACGACTGAGCGGATCGTCGCACTCTGTGATCGGCACTTCGGCGTCGGCGCCGATGGCATTATTGTTCTTACTGCCGGCACGCTTGGTAAATTCCGAATGAATTACTGGAACGCTGATGGTAGTATCTCTCAGATGTGTGGAAACGGACTGCGTTGTACGGCGCACTTTGCCCGGTTGCGCGGCTATCACACCGAAACACAAGTTTACGTCGATTTACCGAGCGGCGAACAATGCGTCGAAATCGAAACCAAAGACGAGAATATTTACTGTGTAGCAATGCCGACGGCAAAGTTTGACAGAAGTTCTATTCCGATGACAGGCATTGGCGACTCCCGCACGACGATCGCTATCGGCGACCGTTCTTTCGAGGGAATCGGGGTGAATGTCGGGAACCCACATTTTATTGTACTAACTGGCGTAACGTCACGTACATTGGCGGAAAAATTCGGCAGCATCATCGAAACCGATCCGCTGTTCCCGGAAAAAATTAATGTCGAATTCGCAGAAGTGTTGAACCGTACCGAAGTGAACCTCTGGGTTTGGGAACGCGGTTGTGGTATCACCCTTGCTTGCGGTAGTGGTGCGACGGCAACTGCGGCGGCATTGGTCAAAGTTGGCAAACTCGATGCCGATAAACCGGTATCCATTCATTTACCGGGGGGAACTCTTTACGTTACCGTTGCATCGAACGGGGAAACGATTTCGATGTATGGACCTGCCCGTGAGGTATTTGCCGGCGAGGTCGATTTTGACGAACTAAAAGTAGGCGGGTCGTAATGGGCTATCCGTTAGGAGAAGGGGTAAAAATTCTACTCATCGCGATGGGTGGAATTTTTGGTTTGGAGTGGATTCTCAACGCCGATTGGTCGATGTTCGGTATTGTTCCGGCTTTAGTCTTACGGGGACATGTTTACCAACTCGTAACCTACATGTTTCTGCACGGCGGCTTCATGCATCTATTACTGAATGCGATGGGACTGTTTTTCTTTGGACCGACGCTCGAGATGCGGTGGGGAACCGGAAAGTTTCTGCTCTTCTTCTTTGCTTCCGGCATTGTCGGTGGTTTGACAGCAACTCTCTTGTCGCCCGATTCGTTAGTTCCGATTATCGGCGCATCCGGTTCGATCTATGGCATATTAGCAGCAAATGCGATCCTCTACCCCGATGCGATTGTGTACCTCTACATGATTATTCCCGTGAAAGCGAAGTGGCTGGTGATTGGTCTTGCTGCGATGGAATTCTTAGGACTGTGGCGCGGCGGCGGAAATACGTCCCATGAAGCACACTTGGGCGGTTTGTTTGCGGGGACCATCTTCGTGTTGGCTACCGAACGGTATTTCGGCTACCGGATCAAACAGTGGTTCCGGAAACGAAGCTACGAGCGGGAAGCGGCGCAGCGTGAGCGCGAATGGGAACGGACAAACGCCTTGCGCAGCGAAGTCGATGAACTACTCGATAAAATCAATCGTGAAGGAAAAGACGCCCTCTCTCCAAGCGAGCGCAAGCGGTTGGACGATGCCTCTCGTAAACTGCGCGGTGAATAGTACTTGTAACCCGAGTACAATGTTTGGTTTATAGCATTGTACTCAATATCATTAGCGACTCCGCCAAAGCTCGGACTTTTTGGCGGAGTTTCGTTTTATCGAAATATCGTAAATTCACTTGAGAAATTGTTGTAAACTCGCTTGCAGTAAGTTTGATGCAATCCTTGTAAGTAAAGATTATTTAATAAGTTGTCGATAAAGAGCTAAGCCCTGAGGGAATGGAGTTTCCAGAGTACCGGCAGGGTGAGTTCAACCGGATGCGTTGGGGGCTCGCGCCCTCCCCATTGCTATGGTCTCAACGCGGGGACATAGTAATGGAACTAATCAATAACAATGCTCCTGTGGAGGGGTTCACACCCGCACAGGTGCATGCGCTAACCGGCGTTCCCCCGAATACCCTGTCACGGTGGGAACGGGAATTCCGCGATTACTTACAGGCAGCGCGTACCGAAGGTGGTCATAAACGGTATGCTCCCGAGGTGATCCAACGAATCGAAATGTTAAAGGAGATGATCCTTGACCATGGACTTTCGTTGCAGGGGGCAAAACGTCACTTGGAAGTACCGCCGCGGGAAGCAACTTCGCAAGGGGAGATCCAATCGGCAGTGAAGTCGGTGGCGTCCGAATGGGCGCAGGGCCGTACCGAGTTGCTGGACAAACTGGCGGAGCGGATGGCAAACCATATGCTAAAGCAATTGGCGCAAGACACGCTTCCTTCGACACCTGCAGGCTAATCAACCGGTCATGCCACTAAGAACGCCCAATGAAAGTTGGGCGTTTTTTATGCAAAGTAAAAACAACATTCCCCTCTGTAAACAAAACGCTCCCTGCCGGGGTATTCCCAGTAACCAACCATTCACCCGAGAGGAGAGTTCTCATGAAATCGTTCTATAAAATCGTCTTCGTCGCGGTTCTTATTGTCGCTATCCAAGCTCTGTGCTTAGCCGAGCCAGCTGGAGATAACGCAGTAACGAAAGCCGTTGACGAAATCATAATGCCTACCCCCGATGGCGGGATGGCGGCATTAGCCAAGCAAATCAAGTATCCCGATGCGGCGCGCAAAGAAGGCATCACCGGAACGGTGTATGTCTCCGCGGTGATTGCGAAAGATGGCACCGTTACCAAGACGACCATCGAAAAAGGAGTGAATAACGAGCTGGACGCGGCGGCTGTGGAGGCGATAACCGCAACAAAATGGATTCCGGCGAAAAAAGCGGGGGAAGCCGTCGAAGTATCGGTTACGATACCAATTTCCTTTAAATTAGATTGCAAGGACAAAGTGAAGTAATCGCTCGATACTCGCACTCGATGTACAATTAGTGCACTCAGCGTTTGCCGCTTGGACGCTGCAAAAAAACAACGCGAAGTCTTTGCGAGTCGTCATTCTAAAAGGATAGCAGCATCCCACCACTACCGGACATCATCGCCGCCATTCTTGGCGGCGATTCCGAGCAGTATCGTAACGTCATCCGGGAATGGCGCGACGAGCTGCTGAAAACGGCGTATCATTTTACCGGTAGTTGGGACGATGCGGAAGACATCACCCAAACGACATTTATTAAAGCATATTACAACTTGGCAAAATTCGATGTGAGTCGTCCATTTCGCCCGTGGTTGTTTCAGATTCATCTGAATAATTGCCGTAGCTTTTATCGCCGGCGGCGATGGGAACTACTCTTGCGGATGCCGTTGCAGAAGGCGGAGGCGAAGCTAACTGGCAAGGCAGCAGACCCCGATAGCGAAGAGAAAATCCGTGCGCAGATTGATCGGCTTTCGTGGCAGCAACGTGCGGCATTTCTACTGCACGAAGTGGAAGGGTATCCGCCTGAAGAATGCGCAGAGTCGATGAAGTGCTCGGTCGCAACGTTCCGGGTTCATCTGTTTCGCGCGAAGCAGACCCTGCAAAAACGATTACGTTAAATAGGTATTACCGATGAAACGATGGAATGATTTTCTCGACCAGCGTCGCGCCGATGTCCCGCCCCCCTTTTCGGGCAAACGGGTCGAACGCAACGTTATGGCTGCGATTACCGGAAACCTCCGCTCTTACAAACCGCAACGTTCCCGTGCTGTTCCGTTTGTTCTGGTCGGTTCGACGCTTGTTATAATGCTTTTCGTGATAGGGTTACTCCAGCATAGACCGCGACCGCAGGAATTGAGTGCTGTCAGCGCTTATTCCGCAGTAGCGGTAACCAGCGGCGACCATACCGCAATTTGGCTCTTTCCCGAAAACACACCAGGCAAACAAGGGGAGTGAACATGAAACATCTAAACATAAAACTACTCTTGTTGGCACTGGGTTTGTTGCTGTGCGTTGGCTGCGAGCGCATCGGCGCTCCCGCGAAGTATCTCATTTCCGCCCGGGTCACCAGTTTCGCCACTCAAAGCGGTTCCAGTCAAATTCACTTTCCCGTGATGGCACAACGCATCGGCAGCGACGAATTGGTGCGCGAAATCGATGAAGCGGAATACTATTATAAGAAGCTGTCGGCACTCTACGATTTTAAAACTTTCGCCCTGCTTGGCACCCAATCGCTGGATACAGTTTTGCAAGGAGAAGCGTCATTACCAAACCCGGTAACGCTACTGCCCGCCAAGTTATCGGGCACAAAAGTCACGGTGAAACTGCTCGCCATCAATGCGAAAAAGGGGGAGTTTCAGTGGTCGATGCAGGATAGCGGGAAATCGGACAAACAGTATTTTTTTCCGGTGGAAAACGGGAAATCGTCCTCAATTGGCGTCATCGTCGATTCATTGAAAAATGCTGGTGTGTTAACCGTGGTATCGTTCTGGGTAATGCCCATCGATAAGAAGACTACCCCGGAAATGGTGAAGCAGTTTCTCGCCTCCAAGAATCGCGTCAAAAACCCGGCAAATCCGATTCTTAGCGAATTCAGCGAGACCGACCAATCTCTGCTTGATCAGTTATTCGGGGCAGGCAAACTGAATCTCCCGATGCCTGCGAGAACCGATTCACTGTCCGAAAAGGAAGTACCCTTCATTAACCTCGACCAACCGCCGCTCCCGATTGGTGGCATGAGCGCCATCGCCAAGCGGTTTCACTATCCCGACATCGCGCGCGATAAACAGATACAGGGGACGGTTTTTCTTTCGTTACTCATCGATTCCACCGGAAAGATTGCCCGTAAAAAAATCCTCCGCGGCGTTCATCCCGAGCTGGATCGAGCGGCATTAGCGTGTATCGATTCGGTGCAATTCTCGCAACCGAGAGCGGCGAATAAACCGGTAAACGCGTGGGTAACGCTTCCCATTTCCTTCCGCTTACAGTAAAAAAAAGAGGTGCGGTCACCGCACCTCTTTTATGAATGTTCAAACCGAAAATCAGTCGTTCAATGGCAATCCGAGGCTCTCATCGCCATGAAAACAGACCCGGTTCCGACCAGTTTGCTTCGCTTTGTATAACGCTTTGTCCGCCGCCTCAACCAATGTTTCAACATCTCTGCCGTCGTCGCCGAAGGTGGCGACTCCCATCGACATCGTGAGATCGCCCTGCGGCTGTTTCTCTTCGTGAGCAAATTGATATTCTTGAATCATTTTCCGTAACGACTCGGCGACTCGAATTGCTGCATGTTTTGCCGTCATCGGAAGCACGAGCAGAAACTCCTCACCGCCGTATCGCGCCGGTATATCGCTCGCTCGTAAACGAGTGCGCATAATTGTCGCAATCGACCGCAGAACTTCATCACCTGCGGGATGTCCAAAATTATCGTTATAATGTTTAAAGAAGTCGACATCGCACATTACAATCGAAAGTGGTTCTTCAAACCGAATGACACGGGCAACTTCTTTCGATAAGATATCATTCAACTCGCGGCGGTTTGCGAGTCCTGTCAACCCGTCGGTGGTTGCCAACGATTGCAGCCGGCGGTTTTGCGTGAGCAGCGTCTTTATCTGCTGCTTCAGCTCTTCTTTATCCTCTTGCTCTGCGAGTTCAGCGTCGTGGACTTGTTCCATGTGATAATGAATTTCCTGCACAGTGCAGATGTGTAGCACGACCTCCACTATCCGGGCAATATCGCACTTGATAGATACCAACCGACTGATGACACCGGCTTCTACCAGCGGTAGCAATTGTTGCCATTCTGAATCCTGAAACAAACAAAGCCGTTCACAAGACGTTTGTTGTGGTGAAAAGGTTTCGACAATTTCCCTGCGATACTTTTCGGCATAATCGAAAGACATTAAGATTGTCGAATAGGAAGAGTCTTTTAGACACTCCTCAACAGAATGCTCCGAACTCGGAACCACAATCGACGCTCGGTGACTCAACACTTGGTTGAGTTGAGTTCGCAATGCATCATCGGTAACTATGAGTAATATGCGAGCGGTCTTCATGATCCAGAGCTCCTCGCTTCGGGTGGTAGTATCGCAACGTATGGCAAGTCTCGATGTTGTTCGGCATAATCCAAACCATAGCCAACAACAAAGTGATCGTCGATGGGAAATCCGACAAAATCCGCCGTCATCGGCACATTCCGCCGCGATGGTTTATCCAGCAATACGACAACATGACAAGAAGCCGGGTTCTCTTTGAGGATTTGCTCTTTCACCTTCGAGAGTGTTAGACCGGTGTCAAGAATGTCGTCGATTAGCAGCACCCGTTTCCCGGTAAGTGGTGATTTTCCCAGCCAATGCATCGTAACCTGACCAGTCGAATACGTGCCAGCGCCATAACTGGAAGCGATTAAAAACTCTATCTCCGATGAAACACCGTGTTGCGACAGTGATCGGATAAGGTCTGCCGCAAAAACAAATGCCCCTTTTAACAAAGCGACAACGACGATTGGTTGTGTTCCGAGCGTCGAAACGATTTCACCGGCGAGCGCTTTAACTCGCTGGGCTAACTCAGATGGTTCGATAAGGGGAGGGAACTGATAGTGCAAATCGGTTTCCAAGATAACTCCAACAATGCATCCCGGTCTATTTCGAGTATGCAAACGAGTAATGCGGGAACCAAACTGGATGGTTGCCGCTGGTCAATATGTACTTGCGCGTTGTCACAAAGGTAGAATCGACTTTGTACTGGATTCGTCGTATTGTACATTTCCAAGATTAGAAAGTACAATGTGAAGTAACGTCGATTAACATAGTCACTACAATAGTACTACAAACTTCTGTAGTCAAGTATTGTGACGCGATATTCACATGAATAGTGTCTTTTGTTTGAAGGAGTGACAATGAAAGTATCTACCATCTGGTATTGGGTAAGCGATTTAGAGAGCATGACCGCGTTTTACCGTGATCTGCTTGGTTTTCAACTAAAACGTCTCGACGATGAAGGGGGTTGGGCAGAACTCACTTCCGATAATGGCGTAAACATTGGACTTAACCGGGTCGATGACGAAGACGAGTTGGAAACCGGAATCGGCGCGGTGCTAACACTGGAAGTTACCGATCTGGATAGTTTTCACAGCCTACTCGTCAAGAATGATATCGAAGTCACCGAAATTGAAGCGGTGCCGGGTGATGTTACCCTATTCAATTTCTGGGATCCCGAAGGAAATCCGTTGCAGGCAATGAAACCGCGGTAAGAGCACTATTCACATACAATGGCATGCTAACACAACCATCCGATAACACGATAGCGCTTACTACCTGCGAACTTTCAAAAAGCTTCGGCGGTGTTCATGCCGTAAGAAAGCTATCGATTGAGGTACCGGCTGGTCAGATTTTCGGAATTCTCGGACCGAACGGTTCCGGGAAGACAACGCTGTTTAATTTGATCAGCGGCATTACGAAAGCCGACCACGGAGAAATCGAAATCTTCGGTAAGCGAGTTACCGGGCTTCCTCCGCATCGAATGGCGGAAGCTGGTTTGGCGCGAACCTTTCAAAATCTTCGTCTGTTTGCCGGGATGTCGGTGTTGGAAAATGTTCTGACCGGTGGGCACCGTACCGTTCCCACTGGTTTTCTTGCCGCCGCTGGTCACACTCGGCGGCATCGAGAATCCGAAAAGGCATTATTGCAACGCGGTCGAGAACTTCTAACAAAGGTGAGTCTCCACGATCAACAGCATCAAATCGCTTCACAGCTCCCGTATGGCGCTGCCCGCCGGTTGGAAATCGCCCGGGCGCTCATGACACAACCCCGCTTGTTACTGCTCGATGAACCGGCAGCGGGGATGAATCCACAGGAAGCTCAGCAATTAGCGATCTTGATTCGCGACATTATTGCGATGGGAATCACCGTAATGGTCATCGAACATAATGTGCGGCTCATGGTTACGCTGTGCGATTACATCGTCGTACTCGATCACGGGGAAAAGATTGCGGAAGGAACTCCGGAAGCGATTGTACAACATCCCGCGGTGATTGAAGCATACCTCGGAGCACCGGAGGCAGTTGCCTCATGAGTGACGATTTACTGACAGTCGACGGCTTAACGGTCATGTATGGCGGCATCATTGCGGTACGGGACATTGCATTCACTGTGGCGAAGGGGGAAATCGTTGCCCTGTTAGGCGCGAACGGTGCGGGAAAAAGCTCCACGTTACAGGCGGTAGCCGGCGCGGTCTCCGCAACCGGTGCCGTTCGGCTTCGGAACGAAGAGATTCAGACCCTGACCCCTGCCGAACGGGTAGCGAAGGGGATTGTGTTGTGTCCCGAAGGGCGAAGAATTTTCCCCTATTTAACCGTACAGGAAAATCTTCTTGCTGGCGCATTTCTAAGTAAAAGTCCTAAGGAAACCGCGGAACGGATGGAATACGGGCTGTCGTTGTTTCCCTTGTTGCGCGAACGGTTGCAACAGCCGGGACGAACCCTCTCCGGCGGTGAGCAGCAAATGTTAGCGATTGCCCGCGCTTTGATGGCGAATCCTGAACTATTGCTACTCGACGAGCCTTCGTTGGGTCTTGCCCCAGTCGTAGCGAAAACTATTTTTCATACTCTCAATGCTTTGCGGGATGCCGGTGTCAGTCTATTGTTGGTAGAACAGAATGCCAACGCAGCGTTAAAGCTTGCTGACCGTGCCTATGTGCTGGAAACTGGAATTATCACCCATAATGGCGCTGCCGATGAACTCGCCCGCAACGTCGAAGTCCGAAAAGCGTATCTTGGCGGGTAGTTATTCATTCGATATCGGTTTAACTCCATCCTTAGCAAACCTCTCCCCTCCCAGAGTGTTAACTTCCGAATTCTGAAACTCTTAGAGCACATACCTCATCAAATCAGCCCGCCATCCCGCTTCAGTCTGCTCAAACTGCCACTTGAAAGCGTCTCAAAACCGTCAATTTGGAAACAAAGGCAATGCCTACGTACAACTAACAACGCAAGTGGTCGATAATGTATGCTTGTTAAGCTAACATTTTACTAACAACCACCCCTGTTTATGAGAATAAGTGTAGTTAATGTTATGTAATATCAACTATTTATAATAAGCAGTAAGAAAACTTGCTTTTCGGTTGACTTCGATTAGCTTAGCAGGAATTCAAGGGCGGAAGAATCAAAACTCGATACTCAAAAACGATCACTTGTTGAGAGTCTCTGTGTTTTCATTCGGCCATAACCACTGACTTTTTTCAACCATAACTACTGAATGAGTATTTACCATTCACACGAATCGACAAAGTGTAATTGGAAGTGCGAATGGGAAGATTTTCGTTTTAGAAATACACCTAAATCGATAGCAATAAAGTAATTGAATTAGTCCTAACTTTTGGGGGATATGTGAAGAGAATGAGATTGCTTACAGCGGTTGCGCTGTTAGCGTTCGCCGGGTTGGCATTCGGGCAATTGACCGGTGCAAAGACGATTAATTTTGCCGCGCCGACCGCTGGAAATAACTACCAAACCTTTGCCGCTGCAATCACAGCCTTGAACGCTTCAGGTGTCGGTGCTGGCGGCGTTACGTTTACTGTCGCTTCGGGAACTTATGCCGAAGCAGCTTTGATAATAACTACTCAGACAGGAACCGCCGCCAATCCGATTAAATTCGTGAAGGGCAGCGGCACCGTAACGATTAACTCCTCGGCGAGTGGTGTAGGATCCGCTGCGGTTAGATTATTCGGCGCAAGGTATGTTGAATTCGATGGTATCGATGTCAGTGCCGCAAACGCCATTTACGGTTACGAGATGCTCAACACTGCCGCAGCAGGTGCTGGTGCAAGAAATAACACGATCCGTAATTGCACAGTCACGGTGAACAAAGCAAGCGCAGCAACTCGTGTCTTGATCTCCAACTCGAATTCTGCTACCAACGCGAGCGCCATCAATCACAACAACTCGTTTATCAACAACATCGTTCATAACGGAGTTGGTGGTATTCGTCTTACCTCCGCTCCCGGCTTCCTTCAGACCGGAAATGTCGTAATGGGAAATCAAGTCGGTGTTGGCGTAGCCAACGACATTAGCGGTACCAGCTATGTGAAGGGTATTCACGCCGCGTACCAAAATGGCGTCACGATTACCGACAACATCGTTGCCAATGTAACGACAACTTCGGCTGGCGCAGCTGCCGCAATTGGTCTCGAAGATGCCGCTGGTATCCATGTCGAATTATCGAGCGGTACGATCACCATCGCGCGAAATGAAATCTCGGCGATTTCCTCCACTGGTAACAACTCTTTCCGTTCGACCTTTGGAATTATTGCTGTTCCGAATGTCGGTGGCGGTAACGTTGCCAATATCTACAACAATATGATTACTGGTATTACGCACAGCCGCAACGTCGCTACCTCGACGTTTTCCGGTGCGCCGACTAACACGAACCCGGGTTATGGTTGCTTCGGCATCTATGTAGCAACCGGTACTGCCAACGTCTATCACAATAGCGTTTTAATGAATGGCTCCAACTTGGTGTCGTCGGCCGCTTACTGGAACGGTGGCGCAACAGCCAATGTTCGTAACAATATTTTCGCGAACATCGTTGCCGCCCAACTGACACCGAAGCACTACGGCTTCTGCCGTACTGCCGGCACAGTAACCGCCGATTACAACAACATCTATGTAGTGAACGCCAAC
Organism: bacterium; assembly: GCA_030247525.1. Classification (NCBI taxonomy): domain Bacteria; species bacterium. The sequence goes on from JAOTSC010000002.1 coordinate 50,167, forward strand.
GGTTTTGTCGGTCGCGATGGTACCACTGACAAGGTGGACGAAATTGCTTGGAATGGAACTGGTTACGGCGCGAACAGCGTTTACACGGATCCGTTGTTTATCAGCGGCACTGACTTGCATATCCAAGTCGCGAGCGATTCGCCAGTATCGAATGCCGGTGTCGATCTTAGCGCAACCGTTGCCGACGACATCGACGGTGATGTTCGTACGATCACGCCGGATCTGGGTGCGGATGAAGGTGAATTCAGTGTCGTACTTCCAGTTGAATTATCTTCTTTCCTTGCTACTGCCACGGCAGAAGGTATTGAGCTACGCTGGCGAACCGAAACCGAAACCGATAACGACCACTTCGTCCTTGACCGCTGGGTTGATGGCAACGAAGAAGATATTCAAACGGTTTCGATTTCAAGCTTGAGCCGGAATGGAAACAGCAGTGTCGCATTGAATTACTTCTACCGCGATACTCGCAACTTACTTCCCGGCAACATCTACCATTACCGTTTATCGGATGTCAGCCTTTCCGGTGACCGTCGATTGTTGCAGGTGATTACTGTCAACAATTCCGCCACCGAAATCGTTGTCCCCCGTGGGTTTGGTTTAGTGGAAGCGTTCCCGAATCCATTCAATCCGACTTCGACGATAAAAGTGCAGTTGCGTAATCCCGGTTTAGCCACGGTAGCTGTCTACAATGCCGCTGGTCAATTGGTACAAGAACTGTATCAAGGCAAAATGGGTATCCAACCCATGAGCTTCCAGTTCGACGCCAGCAGCCTTGCTACCGGCGTATATCTGGTACGGGTGACCAGCAGCGATTTCTCCACCCAGAAGAAAATTGTCTTAATGCGATAGTTTTCGCCTTATGTGCAATCGGGAAAGGAGCGCAGCAATGCGCTCCTTTTTCATTATCTGCATTCTTGGACTTACCTCGTAATCCATGTGGAATTCTGATCGTACCGAGTGTGTCTTTCCTCTCTCACCAACTATATTACGGCATGTCGAATATCGCCTGGGATGCACTGCATCCAAATGTCCGCAAACTGTTCCAATGTCAATCGCGCCCTGTGCTTGCGCTCGCGCCAATGGAGGATGTTACAATCCTCCCGTTCCGACGCATCATGAAGCGGAACGGCGCTGATCTGGTGTATACGGAGTTCATCGCCGCCGCCGGATTGGTGCGTGAAATTGCCTCCTGTATCAAGAAACTCGAGTATGAAGAATCCGAGCGACCACTCACCGTTCAAATATACGGCTCCAATCCCGATGAAATGGCGCGGGCGGCTAAGATGGTCGAACGCTTAGTACAGCCGGAATTCATCGATATCAATCTCGGTTGCCCGGTGAAGAAAATTGCCGGGCGTGGTGATGGCGCCGGTCTCTTGAAACCCGACAGTTACAATTCTCAGATTCATACTGGAGCCCCCACTGACCTCCCACCCAAAAACCTCGAAGCGGTCGTCTGCTCTGTGGTGGATGCAGTATCGACCCCAGTTACAGTGAAAATGCGGCTCGGTTGGGATGAGCGCACGATCTATGTGGTTGAATCAATGCCGTGGTTTAAGTCGTGGGGTGTGCAATTCATTGCACTTCATGCACGTACCCGCGCACAAGCCTACACCGGAAAAGCCAATTGGGACTATGTGAAATTGGCTAAAGCGGCAAGCGAGCTTCCCATCATCGGAAATGGTGATTTAGTGTCGGCTGAGTTGATTAAACAACGGTGGGAAGAAACCGGTTGCGATGGATTGATGATTGGTCGAGGGGCGATAACGCAACCGTGGCTGTTCCGTGACGCTGTGGCGTTGTTGGAAGGGAAGCCGTTACCGCCAGCGCCGACATTGCGCGAACGGGTGGAGCAGTACATTGGAATGATTGTCGAATCGATTCCAATGAAAGGGGAGTTCAAAGCTGTTATCGAAATGCGGAAGTACCTCCCCGGCTTCTTGAGTGGAGCGTACAACGCCGCCCATGTTCGCCGTGAGATTGTCCAGATGAATACTCTATCCGAAGTGGAAACGAGATTATTTGCCTACGTTACAGAACGGGAAACTGATCAAGAACATCAATTTCAGGCGCACCTCGCCCGCGAAATTGATGCTGAGTTTCAGCAGAAATTCTTCACGTCCCATTGCAGTGGGTAGCCGATTTATTGCATTGTTTGGTGATTTTTCGCAACGTAATTTGCAAATAACTTTATGTAAATTATTAAATTACAATGCTACTATCTATTGTGATATGCGTAAACACATACAAAGAATCACTGAGCTACGGTAAAAAAAACAATTAGGAAGGCGCTCTCGAATTTCGCTTGCCCGAGATTTGACAACTGCCAAAACTGATTACAATCGATTTAGAATCGATTCAGTTTGAAAACATTACCGGCTGCGTCATAAATTTAATGTAATATTAAAATGATCTACTAATTAAAAACTCCGCCCAACTTCGAAGCAGTGACCGGTACTGGGTGTCTGGTAGCGCATTGAGCAACGGCAGAGCTTCCTTGATATAACCATTCGCCAAATCGAGGGTATATTGCACGCCGCCCGAGGCGATGAGCCACTCCGTGACCGCTTGAACATCTTCCGGGGTCGCTTGACTATTGCCGAGTACGCGATCCATCCGGTTCCGTTGCTCGAATGATGCTCGATGATAGGCATAGCTCGCAATCGTCGTCCGCTTCCCTTCCCGTAAATCGCTGCCGACCGGCTTCCCAAGTTTTTTCTCATCACCTGTGATGCCAAGAATATCGTCCTGCAATTGGAAGGCGATGCCACACAACGAAGAAAAGCGTCCGAGTGCATTGACAGACGGATGATCCGGCTCATGCTTCCCAAGACCAATCAAGGCGCCGGCTTGGGCACAGAATTCGTATAACACGCCGGTTTTCCGCCACAACATATCAACGATTTGCTTTTCATCGACCTTTTCGATGGGGAGGTGAGAGAATTGGACATCGAGGACTTCCCCCTCGACCAGAGTATTCAACACCCTTGTATCGAGCAGGTTGATGAGATGCAACGTGGTAAGTGGGTCGACCCCGTTTCGGGTCGTCAACTCGGTCATCATCGAGATGCCCCAGCCATGTTGCACATCGCCGGCGAGGATTGCAATCGATACGCCATAGTGCGCCGCTTCGTTACTCGAGAGCGGGTACTGCGGACGCATATTCATGCTTTTGCGGAATCGCTCGTGTACGGTATCTTCGCCACGGCGCGTCCCGTCGCGGTCGATAATATCGTCGTGAACAAGCGTCCACGTGTGGAATACTTCGACGGCGGAGGCTGCCGGGATTGCGAGTTTTTCATCGCCGCCAACCGCGCCACAGGAAAAGAGAAGAATTGCCGGACGCAGCCGTTTTCCGCCATAGCGGATATACGCGGCGACCCCCTCGCGGATATCGTCGGGCGCGAATCGCGAAAGAAAGCGATCCTGTAGTAAGAAATCTTGAATCCATCCGACCCGCTCATCGAGTGCGGCGAAAAAATTCTGTTCGTTGGTTAGGGAAGTTTGTGTCATAATGCGGGTAAATTAACACAATTTCTTCGAGAAAGTAAACAGGAATGGTCGTAACGCATTTCTGAGATTTGGTTCGGGATCGTGTTGAGTATGTAGAAATATCGCATCGATAATAGATTAAAAGAGGGATGGGGAGTGTTCGCTATGAAACACCCCCCGTCCTATTCGATTACTGTATATGGGACAAATACTCTTGTAAACAATCTAAGTGCGAGTGCGCGCCTTCGATTGCGTGGAATTGTGTCACCACTTCGTCGCGCTTTTCAATGGTTGTGAACACCGAGTGCATCGTCAATTTGGTATCGGCGCCGTGATCCTCCAACGTCATCGTAACAATGAAATCGACATCCGCTTCCTCGTCGCAATTGTGTGAGTAGACCAATCGCTCATTCATAACGACTTCCCGGTACGCAACATAATTTTCGTAGGTTTCGCCGGCTGGACCATACATAACAAACCGCCACACTCCACCGGGTCGAACGGTCATGTTCCGATTGGTTACGGTATAACCTTTCGGACCCCACCAATTCACGACATGATTCGGATCGGTCCATGCCCGATAGACTAATTCCCGTGGCGCTTTCAGAATTCGCGTCACGATGATGCTGCGGGCGGCAAACTCCGCTTCTGTCTCATCGCTGCGTTTTGCAAATTCGCCGGGGTCTCTCACTGATTTCCGCTCGGTTTTCATGCTGGCGTTCGCCAATTCTTCGGCACATTCCGCAAAGTGCAGCATCAGGGTCGACCAACCTTCGCGTTGTTGCTCCTCACTATGGGTTGCTTCCAACATCAGTATCAACGTGAGTCTTGTTTTTCCCGCAATCTCCTCAAAGGCAGTAACAAGCGCTCTGCCATCGGCAAGCACATAGTAAAGAAGCGCTGGTTCCCGGATGTCGTGATAGACCCCTTCATATACAAAACTATGGGCATTCTCCGGTGACGCCATGCCAATGCGAAACGTGCCGCCGGGACGAACATCGGTTTCCGCAAACGGCACCGTCCAGCCATCGGTAGCGTAATGCCATTTCACGATGTGCTTCGGATCGGTAAATACTTGATACACCAACTCCCGCGGTGCATCGATGTCCCGGGAGATGACAATCACACGATTGTCTACTCCCGACGGTTGTGGTTGATTTGCTTCCAAGTTTCCCCCCAAAAATATCCTGATTACGTGATACGACCGGAATCGCGAAGAAAATCGCGCAGGATACTGTTGCGCGACGTACTCATTTAAGCTCGTTCGTCTGTAATGATTTTAGATATTCCTCAAGCCGGTCCAGTCGTTGTTCCCAAAACGCACGGTACTCGTCCACCCAACTTGCGACATCCTGTAATGGCTTTGCCTCGAGTCGGCAGGGACGCCATTGTGCATGGCGGCTTTGGGTAATGAGTCCTGCGCGCTGGAGCACTTTCAAGTGCTTCGTTACCGCTGGCAGCGTCATGTGAAATGGCGCGGCGAGTTCGGAAACCGTCGTCTCACCGGATGAGAGGCGTTTCAGAATCGCGCGGCGGGTCGGGTCGGCGAGCGCCGCGAACGTATTACTCAGTTGATCCGTTGGCATCGTAGTAAACCGATTCATTAATTAACCATACGGTAAAATAACAAAAACAGAGATGCTTGTCAAGTATTGGCAATGAGGTTTTGTTCTTACAAGATGGTGCGTATTTTACGACTAAGGATATTTCAACGAATAGTCTATCGGTTGGTGCAACATGAAAGAAAGATTCAAAAAGAGTTCGTTTATATGGTTAATACGCATTAGCATCTATTGCGTAATTTCTTTGGTTCTATTCCAGGGTTGTGACAATCTTACTACATCAAAAAAATACCAAATCGTGATTGACGATAGTAATGTTGGAGGTATTAACGTTTGGAAAAAATTCTTTTTGATGAAGAATGTCGAGAACGCAATCGATAGAGTAACTCAATATTTTGAAATTCCCCTTAAGGATGCATTTTATGTTATTATATTAAATAGTAAAAAGTACGAAGGGGGAAGGAAGGCAGTTTACTTAGACAAAGATGGTTATAATAAAAAAAGTATGATTGTGCACGAAGTTACACATGCCCTACTCAAACTGAAAGAACACAATTTCGAACTGGAAGGGATAGCAATGTTAATGGAATACAAGTTTATCAATGATACAAAAGTGGAAAAGGAACGATACATAAGATTCAGAAACAGAAACGATTGTGATACCTATCCCATCCAATATTTGATTGAAAACGATCAATTATATTACCCTAATACAAAAATCGGGCGAAGTGTATATATGCAGTCTGGTCTATTTTATCTTTTCTTGGATGAAAAATATGGAAGAAAGAAAATGCTCGAATTCTACACACAAGGAGTTCGGAGAATCGAATCGGTTTATGGGGTTCCACTTGATAGTTTAGATGCCGCTTGGCAAAAGTGGCTATTGCAGTAGTGTAGGGGTTCGATTCATCGAACCCGACTCAAAAGGGCGCAATGAATTGCGCCCCTACGAAAGAAGATGAAAATTACCTTCGATGAGCCCTTCGGGTGTTGCCACGTCGCTACGGTCGCACAAGGTTGTGATCAGCTCTCCACACAACGACAAAAAGGGCGGCTGCCAGCCGCCCCTACTATGAAACTTCGGGCTTGGAGCCCTAACCACCAACCATCTATCACCTATTCCTCAGCACCCAAACCCAACACCAACATCACCCCATCGCTTTCGCCCAACGTACGAGATTACAATCGTGGCGGTGTGCAAGTTCGGGATGGCTCGGTACTACCCGCACCGAGAAGCCATGACGACCGCTCTGAGTACACGTTAACACGCTACGATATAAATAGGTGTTGTCGGGGAGTTTCGATTCGAGTCCCATCGACATTGCTTCCCCTTGATGCAATTTGCCGTCGGTATTCACCGCGCCGAAGAATACTTCGATCGCGACATCTTCCGGAGTCAGCCCATTCAAATTGACCCGCGCCGAAATCGAAATCGGATCGTCGACGATTAGTTCAATCGTCGGATCGGCAGAGATTTTGAGAATCGATACGCCATCCCATTGCCGCCGTACCCGCTGTTTCCATTGCGATAGCGACCGCAACTCGGCCATCCCATTGGCGCTAAGCTTTGCCATGTGCTCCCACGCCGGCTGGTAATACTTCTCGGTGTAGTCGCGCACCATCCGGTTCGTATTGAACATGCGCCCCAGTGTTTGCATCGAGTGTTTCATTTTATTCACCCAATCGCGCGGCAGACCGTCGTTGGTGCGGTGATAGAACAACGGAATGACGTCTTTCTCGAGCAAATCGTATAACGCACGCGACTCGACATAATCCTGATAAGCGGAATCGTCGTAATCCTCCCCGGCGCCAATTGCCCAACCGGTATCGGGCTGATATCCTTCGACCCACCAGCCATCGAGAATCGAGAGGTTGATACCACCGTTGAATACGACTTTCATACCGCTGGTGCCCGATGCTTCATAGGGGCGGCGCGGATTGTTGAGCCAAACATCGACCCCTTGTACCATATACCGGGCAACGCCCATATCGTAATCTTCGAGGAAAACAAACCGGCGGCGGATATCCAAATCCCGGGTAAAGTGGACAATCCGTTTGATGAGTTCTTTCCCTTCGACGTCGGCGGGGTGCGCTTTCCCCGCAAAAATAAACTGGACGGGACGGTCGCGATTCGTGAGAATCCGCTTGAGCCGGTCGGGATCGTGCAGCAGTAAATCGCCGCGTTTATACGTAGCAAATCGCCGGGCAAATCCGATGGTGAGAATCGAACCGTCGAGTACTTCGCGCGCCGCCTCGATTTCCGATTTCGGTGCGCCGCGGCGATCCAATTGCGTCCGTAACCGGCGCCGAGCGTAGGCAACGAGCCGTTCCCGCCGTCGCTCGTGGGTTCGCCAGAGCTCCTCGTCGGGAATCTCATGAACGGCATGCCAGGTATCTTCTTCAGTCTGCTTATTCTGCCAATCGAGTCCCAAATATCTTCCCAATAACTCGTGCATATCGCGGCTTATCCAAGATGGAGCATGAACACCATTGGTGATGTGACCGATTGGTACTTCATCGACCGGAAGCTCGCTCCAGATGTTATGGAACAATTTCCGCGACACTTGCCCGTGCAATTCACTCACGCCATTGGCACGGGTCGACATCCGCAGGCAGAGTAATGCCATATTGAATTCGCCATCGAATTGCCCCTGCCAACGGCCAAGACTCAAGAATTCCTGCTTGGTAATGCCGAGCGGTCCATACAAATAGGAAAAGTACTTTTCGACCAACGATTCGGGGAATTGATCGATCCCTGCCGCCACGGGGGTATGCGTCGTGAAAATCGTACTGTGACGCACCGCTTCCGCGGCATCGGCAAAGGTGACCCCTTGCCGGCGCATGGTGAGAATGCGCTCTAATGCTAAAAATCCGCTGTGCCCTTCGTTCATGTGATAGATGGTGGGGTGAAATCCCATTGCATGTAATGCCCGTACGCCGCCCATTCCCAACAGAATCTCTTGCTTGATCCGCATTTCCTTATCGCCGCCATAGAGCTGGTCGGTGATGTCGCGATCTTCCGGCGAGTTTTCCGGGATATTGGTATCGAGCAACAGCAGTGTCACCCGTCCCACATTAGCGACCACGACGCGCGCTGTGACCGTGCGGCCGGGATACTCGACCTCAATTTTAATCCATCTGCCATCGGGTCCGTGGGGCGGTTCAAGTGGTAATTGGTAAAAATCGTTGTTGGGGTAACTTTCCTGCTGCCAACCGTCGGGATTCAGGTATTGATGGAAATACCCCTGTTGATACAACAACCCGACCCCCACCAAGGGAATCCCCATATCGGAAGCGCTTTTCAGGTGATCGCCGGCGAGGATACCCAAGCCGCCGGAATAAATCGGGAGCGATTCGGTCAATCCAAATTCGGCGGAAAAGTAGGCAAATTGCGGCCCTTCGGTAACACCGAATTTTTTCTCATACCATTTCGCTTCGGTGAGATAGGAACGAAGAGCGTTTCTCGTTCGTTCATAGAGTAAGAGGTACCCTTCGTCGACGGCGGCTTCATTTAATTTCTTTTGGGAGATTTCGCCCAGCATCCGAATCGGATTACGGCCGACTTCATCCCATAAGTTGCGGTCAAGGCGGCGGAAGAGATCGATGGTGTCGTGATTCCAGCACCAATGGAGATTCAACGCCAGATCGCGCAATCCAACCAGTTTTTCCGGCAGTCGCGGGATAATATTGAACGTCAGCAATGTGCGATTCATCTCGGCAGTAGTAGCCATTGTCGGTACCCTCAGACTTAACGATTGAATTTACAAGATACGTGGTACGTTCGGGTAGCGAAAGGGGAACGCTTAACCCAATCGATTTGCTGTTGCAAGAGTAGCAACAGCATTCCTATCCTTGCCTCTTTCCATCGGGAGAACGACTCGAACTCCCAAGTCCACAAATTGTTAGAAAGGATTCGTTCCACCTTGCAAGGGGAGCACGGTTTTCGTATCATTTTATGATGAAGAGTTCATTCACGGTAGCCACCCCGTTTTGCAATCTCCCCTACAGTCCGCTGCGTCAGTGCTGTTCCGATAACACCAATTGGAGTGCTTATGTACACGTTTAATCCCTTAGGGATTATCGATTTCGACCACATTCAGTTTACCGTTCAAGATGCCACCGCCATCGATGCTTCGTACGATGCGATGGGATTTACCCGCACCGAAGTAAAGGTTGCAAGAGGTTACTCCTCTCATCTATTCAAACAAGGGGCAATTCGGGTTATTGTAAGCGTGAATGCACCGTTAGATTCGTTTCCCGGGAAGTACCGGGAAGAGCATGGAGACGGTGTTTGTACGATTGGCTTTCGGGTTCATTCAGCGGAACATGCGCTCCAAGAGGCAGTGCACCGCGGAGCGAAAATGGCGGAACCGGTATCCGAACGAAATGTCAATGGCGCATTGTATCGAACTGCCTCAATTCAAGGCTTCGGAGCAGTCCGAAATTTATTCGTCGAACGCCCTGATGATGGCGGTCCCGTATTTCTGCCGGGTTACACTCACCTACACCACCCAATGGCAAAACAACCACTAAAATTTGGACTCGAGCGGATCGACCACATGACCAATAACGTCCCTGAAGGGGAGATGGATGTTTGGGTCGAGTTTTACAAACGGATTTACGGTTTTGAAGTCGTTCGCGATTTTGATATCAAGGGTCTCGAAACCGGGTTGTTAAGCAAAGTAGTAGCAAGCCACGACCGGAAAGTGATTATCCCGATTAACGAACCGCAGAAGATGAGCGGTAAAAAAGGGCAAATCGAGGAATTTCTCGATATGAATCACGGACATGGGGTACAGCACGTCGCGTTCCGGACAGCTAATTTGATGTATGTGATTCAGACCTTACGCGAGCGCGGTCTCGTTTTCCTCGATGCACCGCCGGACACCTATTACGATACGATTCCAAACAGGGTACCGGGCGTCCGTCAACCACTCGATGAATTGAAGGCGTTAGGTATACTGGTCGATGGCGATCCCGATGGATACCTGTTGCAACTCTTCACAAAGTATATGGTTGGACCGCTCTTCTACGAATTCATCCAGCGGGAAAAACATGATGGATTTGGCGAGGGGAACTTCCAAGCGCTCTTCGACTCCATCGAAGCCGACCAACGACGACGTGGTGTATTGTAAGTAGCTCAGACAATCTTGTCTGAGTCATTCGTTCCGTCTCCCATCCGTACGTTGGACATTCTTGTCCAACGGGCGTTAAATAGCATTGGACGGGAGGGGCGTATGGCATACGCCCCTTCTTTTTTTGGGGGAGTCGTGTGGTGGTTACGGGCTTCCAAGTCAGTTTGTAGGGGCGGCTGGCAGCCGCCCGTGAGTAAGGGCGAATCTTGTGTTCGCCCTTTTTACAGGTCTGGAGACCTGTCAGTACCCGAACCATAATAAACTCATGTACTCATCTCGCCCGTTGGACAAGAATGTCCAACGTACTGAAAAATGCAACGGGCTTGGAAGCCCGTAGCCACCATCTCTGATTTTCGGGGTGCAAGTGTCTGCGCCCCTACTTGATATCAAACCAGAGGTCGTTGTTCATATCGCTTAGGAATTGGTCGCGGTCGCCTTGTTCCTTGATTTGTTCGACGGAATGCAGTGCGAGTTCGCGCCACTTCAGTGCTTCGTCCCGATTCCCCGCAGCCGCGTACGCTCTTGCCATTCCTTCGTAAGCATACCCCAAATCGAAGTCGGTGAAATGATGTTCCATCGTCAAATCGTAACAGCGTTTCGCATGGTGCAGCGCTTGCTCGGGACGCTTTAGCACTGCCGCGACATGGGAAATCATCCATTCGCCGCGTTGTGTGTTGAGGGTCGTACCGACATAACTCCAGTGTTGTGCCGAAGCATAAGCGAGCCGTAATGCGGTCTCCCCATCTTCGATCTCCTTCGATGCGACATATTTATCTAAAAAGTCCCACGACTGATTGAAGAATTCAATCGCATAATACTTGTGCATCTCTTCTTTGGTCGGCACTTTTTTCTCGGGTTGCTCACTCATGTTTATCCTTTCTTTTCAACACCTTTCCAACGCAAAGGGCCCTCAACAAATCGCCGATACAAGTTCTTCAAGGTTTCCCCATTTCCCCACGCAAACAATTGATACACTTTATCAAATTCCGGTTTCGCCTCCCAGCCGCACATCGAGATTATTACTTTAGTATTATTCGCATCAATGGGATGAAACTCGATAACCGTTGCGATTTTTGCTGCGACTTCCGGATTGGGAAAACCGGGCGGGGTGCGTTTTATCCGAATCGAAAGCAATCGCTCCGGGACAAACGATAGCACTTCATTCTGGATGTTTGTGGTATCACCGATGCGGTGGGTGGGGTCGTAACTCGCTTCCCAGACTCCTCCAACCCGGAAATCGATTTCGACAACCGGCGCGACAAAGGAACGCAACCCTTCAGTCGTTGTAAAAGCATTCCAAACTTCTTTGACTGAGGTGGGTATCACCGCTTCGTGTTGCAGCAGTTTTCCGGTGGCGTGTTGAAAGGAGGTGTTTTTTACGACCGAGTCCGGCAGTGTAAAAGCGAACAAAGAACTTGCTAATGCGAGTAACGTGAGCAATCCGAGCCCTACCGCTCTTATTGACATCTTCCTCCCCCCTGAAAACCGAATCATACTACTTCAATAACAGTACTTTCCGGGTTTGTTCAATTTTTCCGGATTGCAATCGTACGAAATAAACCCCGCCTGCACAAGCATTCGGACGCCAAGTCAACGAATGATTTCCCGCCCGCATCGGTTGATTCACCAAAGTTGCCACGGAACGTCCGGTAACATCATGGATGGTCAACGATACTTGTTCGTACTGCGGCAATGCGAACCGAATCGACGTCAATGCATTGAACGGATTCGGATAATTTCCCAGCAATCCGAATTCATGAGGAATCACGGAAAGCGTCTCAATCGCGCGGTTGATAATCAACTCGTAGAGTGCAAATTCATTCGGTTCGATGTTGCTGTTTCCTGTCACCGGGGCAGGGATTTGCGAAACCAGTGCGCCACCATCGTTGGTTTGGTACGAGGCGAATGCCAGCCATATCCGTTCACGGGTACCACCCATTTCCGCCGTGAGGTTGAGCGCTCCTTCCACCACGTTTCCTGCTGCAACTCGCGCGTTCGCATTAGCAGCTTGATTGAACCAACCAGCCCAGTTATTGGAGCTCTCGTTGCCGATATATGCCGCGGATTGCATCACTTGTCCCTGCTTCGCCCACGGTGCCGCGACCATAATGCTGGTACAATCGCCGAGCATGAGGAAATGATCGCGTCCGTGGCTGCGAGCACTGGTCGCCGCGATATACAATTCCTCCCCGTTCCAATCGGCGTATAACGTAACCGAATCGCGGCTGCCGATGGTTGTTACCCATGATTCGAGTAGTCCATCCATTACATACTCGCGCGTCCCGCCGCCGCCGCCGCCCGTAACCGGTACGTTCCAATTTTGACCGTTGTTGTTATCCCACCGGTTTTGTGCATCGCGGAAAACGAAGTTCACCGAAACAGCATTCGCGGGAATGATGTAACGATACCACCAGCGATGAGCGCCGGTGTCCGGTTGCATGGCGGGATCGGGTGTAATAGTTCCCTGCCAGTTGCTATGCCCGATATGGATATATACCGGATTTGTTGTATCGGCTAATGCACCAGCAACCGCATCGTAACGAATGGTGAGAGTGTCGCCAACCTGTGGCGCTTGCGGAGTCCATGTGACGGCATTTCCACTGCCGCTTCCCGTACCATTTCCGATATAGGTGTGCTGCAGCGGGGACCGTTTCGTAAAACCAAGACTATCGATTGCCTCGACATAATAATCGATGAGCACATTACCGCTATCGGTTATAGCGGGATCGGTCACATGGAGATAATACTCGTCGGCAATGGCTTGTGGCAGCTCGAAGAAATTGATTTCCGGGCTATTGAAAAAGTTTCCACTCGGAAAGATTCTTCGTGTCATCGGTCGGGTTACCCAGGTCCCGACTTCATTCCCGTTGGCATACACTTCGTTCTGATTGCTGCTTAACGGATTTACACCATCCTGGTCGATCCGGTATTTGAAATTCACCGTTTGGATACCGGATACATCGTATGCGAAGGTCCATATCCAGAAATCGCGATTATTCATTACCTGCCGATACCCATACTGCGGTCCGAACCCAATGCTGCCTGGATTATGCGGATACTGTTGCGGCAACCAAATCGTCGGCGGTGTTTGATCGATACCGGAATTTATCACTATGTTCGCATGTTCGATCGCGTTGTTACAGGTAATCGTCGCTTTGACTTCCATATCGAGCGAGGCGCCATAGTACATGAAATCACTGGCAGTGCCGGGAAGGAAGAAGTGCCAAGCTAGTTCGGCATGAGTCGCATTGTTCGCAATCGGATCGCGAATCGCTTCGATCCGGACATTGCCCGCAATCTGTTCCGCGGTTTCGACGTGATTTTGTGCCGCCGTAATCACAGCCCAATTCCGTTCATCCTCCGCCCAGCCATTCGCGATATCGATTTGTCCGGTTGCATTCACCAGCGGCCAATTCCAATTGATGTAATCGGGGGAACCGAAATCCCCATCGGCATTCACCCATGCACCATCCTCGACATGGATGACATCGTTTTGCGCAACTGGATATTGCGTGAGATAGGTTTGGACTGTGGTCGGGACATGCCCTGCCGCCACTGCCGCCGTCGTAAAATTATGGACACTCTCCATGTAGTAGGAGTAGCCGCCACCATAGGCATTATCGCCATCGTGTCCGAGTACGATGAGCATAGGATGATTCGGCTCATTCGCTGGTGCGATGGTATTGATATCGGTGATCCCGTAGGATTGATAACCATCGACCCAACTCATCGCCATCTCGACTGGTACGACGATAATCCGGTAGACCGTTCCGCTATCGGGATCGACATACTGCGCATAGTGTGGACGCATTGAAAACGGATACGCATTGCGGGGGGTACACCCCCGGTCGATAGTGCGGGCAAACCAATTCGTTTGCGAAGGATTGATTTGATCGGCACGATTCGGTGGATCGCAATTCTCACCGCCGGTGCCGAAAACCATTGGGAAATTCTCGCAGGCACGGGAGAGATGATTGTTTGCGACAAAGACCCATTGCACTCCGGCTTGCACAAGCGCTTTAATGTTCCGCTCACTGAATGCAAGTTCGGGCGGCATCAATCCATTGGAATGGGCAGGGGTGTTTCCCCAAGCAGCCGAATAACCACTCTGATACAACTGTACCGATTTTATTACGGTAGCTTCATCAAGCAACGGAATCAATGGATGATGATAGGGGAAGAGAACTAAATCGAGGCGGGGGAGATTTGCACTGGTGTTCCAATTACGGGCGGTGCGGTTTGCTTGATACCAAGTTGGGGTATATCCATTGGCACTATGGCTCCCCAAGCTGCCGACATTTTCGATGAGGGAACCGGAATAGGTGACTTGCGCGCCGCTGTTCACGCCACCCATGCTTTGTATCGCATCGCGGATCCGATTCTGGTATGCCGCGACCCGGTCAGCCACGGAAAAAATCTGCGCGACATCGTTCTCGGGGTGTTGGGCGCCGGCATTCCGGCGTTGGATCGATTCCCATGCCTTCTCGTAATTGTTGGTGTTACTTGGCGCTTGATCGGGCCAATAGATCGGCTGGTGTAAATGCCACAAGTAGGTGGTGTGCACTTGCGCGATTGCCGCGAGTGGCAAGAATAAAAGCAGGAAAACGATTCGTATCCGCATGAGTGGAGACCCCTCGAACGATGACAAAGGTAAGATGGGGTGGATAGAGGTAATTGTCAATGAAAAACGTTGGTTGAAACTGGATTCCCGGTGAGCGATATTTTCTTTAACTTTTATGT